>CAZPWU010000107.1:0-6992 GCA_964590325.1 uncultured Anaerolineaceae bacterium
ACCTGGACATCGAGCGTGTTTTTAATCCTGGCACATGAGGTTCTTTTTAAAACATTGTATTCATCAATAGTAGCTTGGACATTACCAACTACATGAGCCAAATACGATTGGCGAACTCATTGGGTGATAAGCCAGGAATATCAATTCCCTGGTGAGGTCGGTCGTTGAATTCAGGTCGGAATAGCTCCAGGAGTTCCAGCAGCTCCTGGTCATCGTTCCAAGAATGGGTAGCTAACCATTCCTTCAATGTACGCACGAAGCGTTCGGCAATCCCATTCGACTGCGGGCGATGGCGGGCAATGACTACATGAATGAACTCCTCATTGCGGGCCAGTTGCTTGAACACCTGAGCGGTGAAGTGCACACCCCGATCTGAGATCAGGAATTGCAGTTCAGTGGGCAGTAGGGTGCGTAAGGCAGCGACGATCATTTCGGTGGTGACAGCGGAACCGGCCACAAACAATGGCAACCCCAAGCACTGTCGGGTGCAATTGTCGGTGATCACCAGGATAGCAATCCAAGCGGTGATGATCGGAGCCAACTTCATCCGTTCTCGCAGGTCAAGGCGCTGCTGTTGCCAGTGTTCATCTTCCCGATCACGTTGTTCGAGCGTTTGCTGCCGCTGGTCTCGGTGAGCCTTCCAGTGATCGGTTTCGGCTTGGCGAGTATGACGTTGCCTGCGACGCTCGGGTTTGCTCAACACTTGGAAGTCCGCTTCTGCTTGCTGATGTTGCTGACGGATCGCTTGCCAGGCGCTATCTTCCTGGCTGCGACGAGAACGAATGCCACGGCGTTCTTGCCGTAATTGAACTTCTTCCTGGCGCAACAGGCGGATTTCGGCCTTCTGGGAAAGCGTTTCGCCGCTGGCAGGAGCCTGTTCTGGTTGGCTTGCTTGGGCGGAAGCCATCACAAAAGCCTGCATCGCTTCTGCATAATCCAGCGACTGGTCTTCAAAGATGCGTCCCGCATACTGGGCTTCTTCTTCGTCTTTTGGGCGCTCGATCACTAGATGCCCCGAGGACCCGCTCACCGCCGGAAGTTTGTCTTCCGCTTCGTGGCTGACTGGGACAAAGCATAAGTCAACATTGACTGTCTGGCCTGGTTCTTCTGCCGTGCGACTTACGGTTTTAAAGGTGCTTTTTTTCGCCTGCTCTCTTCAGGCTTCCACAATCCGGCTTCTTCCAGAATACGCCGCACGGTGTTCGGACTGACCAAAGGAACCCAGTTGTTCGCCTTGGCCATTTCATCGGCAAGGCGATGCTTGCCCCAGTCTGCATGCTGGTTGTGCAACTCGAGCACCTTCTGCTCAATCGGCTCGGATACGCGACCATATCCTTTCTCTGGCCCTTTCTTCTCGTACGTTTCCAGGCCCTGGTATCCGTCGGCCTCGAAGCGATCTTTCCAATAGTAAAACGTAGCCCGCCCTACATGTGCTTTCCGACAGGCTTCTGTCACATTGTGGGTGGCCTCCCAGATCTCGAATAAGAGCTTTCGCTGCTGTGGAGTGGTCGGTGGAAAGTATGTGTGTTTTGGACTCATGCTCCTATCTTATCAGATTGTTTAAGCTTGTGTTGATGAATACAACCTGAAATAAAAGGAGTAAGACACGATGAAAGAAGCATTGGGAATGGGTGTTGTAGGGGCAGGTGCGATCGGCATCCGTGGAGCTTTAATGCACCTCAGCCAGCCAGACGTGCAGGACCGCGTCCGCCTGGCGGCAGTATGCGATCCCGTAGTGGGACGGGCAGAAGCCGCGGCACTAAAATATGGCGTGGCAGCGCATTACCTGACCTATGAGGAACTGCTGGCTGACCCAAACGTGGATATGGTGACGATATGCTCACCGATCGGCTTGCACTTCGAGCAAGGCATGAAGGCAATTGATGCCGGTAAACACATCCACTTTAACAAAACGATGACCACCACTACGGCTGAGGCAGATGAATTGATTGCCCGCGCTGCCAAGAAGGGACTCAAGATCGTAGCTTCACCGGGTATGATGCTGTTTCCTCACAACCAGCGGGAACGCCGGCTGGTGCTGAACGGCGAACTGGGTAAACTGGCCTGGGCCATCTCCGGAGCATCCGGGGTAGGTGATTACCACATGAATGAGGAGTTCCGCACAGGGAAAGATATCCTGACGGACGTCAACCCGAGCTGGTATTTCAAAAAACCAGGCGGCGGGCCGCAGTACGATGTGACCGTTTACTGCCTGCATATCATGACTGCCATCCTTGGCCCGGCGAAGCGGTTAACGGCAGTCTCGGGGATGGTGATCCCGGAGCGCGATTACCACGGGCAGAAGATCACCTGCGAAATCGATGACACAACAATGCTGCTGCTCGACTTTGGTGAATCTTTGTTTGCCGTCGTTTATGCCAGCATCAAGGGCAGCCTGACCGAGGGGTTTCAGCCCAACATCTACGGCACCCGGGCATCCATCGTCGGGACCCTGTTCGGTGAGCGAGATCTTAAGCAGCCGTATGATTTTCCGCCGCATGTGACCGGTGAGCACACCAAGATGGCCGAATACCACGTCTTCGAGGACATGATGCAGCTCACCGATTGGGTGCGGTACGGCAAGGCCTCGATAGCTAACGCCGAGCATGCCCGGCACGTGATTGAGATCATAGAGGCGGGTTACACTGCTGCAGAGACCGGGCAAACCCAGATCCTGCATACAAGCTTCGAACCCATGCCGTTGGAGGCTTTGACAGATTAGAATTTGTCGTGCAATAACCTGACATGAATAACCGCCAACGGTTCCACGCCGTGATGCAATTCCAACCTGTCGACCGGCCCTGCCATGTCGAGCAGGGTTTTAGAGGGTGGTGTGACCGGATTGTTGCCCTTCGAAGTGCGCGCCGGGATGGATGTGACCAGTGTCCGGAAGCGTTATCCCACCCTGCAGATCATGGGCGGGATCGAGAAACACTGTTTAGAAAAAGATAGAGCGAACATCGACGCTGAGCTGGAGCGGGTTCTACCTTTCATGCAAGCCAGCGGGGGCTATATCGCCTCCCTCGATCACTGGGTGCACAGCGAGATCTCGCTTGAGAATTTCACTTATTACGTGGAAAAAGTACGCAACAATCGGAGATGAACGGCAGCTTACCAACTATCCTTCACGCGACTGCCGGTTTTTTTTTGGACCAGGCTGGAGATGCTCCACCTGGGCAACCTTTCTCATGAACCAGGCTGGCGACATCTGGACCTGCGACTTCACCCTGGTCTATGATTGGCTTTTTCGACTCATATTTATCTTGGTGATAAGCGATTCTACGAGGTCAGTGGTACTAACTTTCCCATTCGTCCTGGGATATAATAAATGAGTGAAGCTGCTAAATTATCTTGGGTTACTGTTCCGAGTGAAGCATCTCCATTTTCCATAGACAAGCTACCTATTCAAGCGTAGAGATGATTCGCTTCTCTACGCTTTCTTGTAGCAAAAGATTCGATCAGGATGGCAGTATGAATTAATCCAATATCTCAGGATACGTCTAGATTTCAAGAAAGGTCCGTATGGAACAAAAGGAAACGCTCTTGGAGGATCTTTTCCAGGAGTTCCAATCTGCATATAGCGAGGCTACCCCAGAAGAAAAGAGGCGCCTGGCAGCCCAGTTTTACGACTGGACCGAACAGCAGGTGGATTTGCTCGGGATACTGAAAGACGGCGACCATTTGAAGGATCGCCAGGATTCCAGCCAGCAGGACATGCAAACCCTGGTTGAAAGTGAAATCCATCTCAGGCAAATGGCGGAGAACATCGAACAAGTTATTTGGATGCGTAACCTGCACACCGACCGCATTCTTTATGTCAGCCCAGCTTATGAGACAGTTTGGGGCCGTTCTTGCGAAAGCTTTTATGCCGACCCGCATTCGTTCATCGAAAGCGTTCATCCGGAAGACCGGGTGCAAGTGTTGGTTGCCAGGCCTCACAGCGATAGCAAACTAATCAACCAGGAATACCGGATTTTGCGCCCGGATGGCAGCTTGCGCTGGATTTTTGCGCGTACCTTCTTGATCCACGAGGAAGCAGGAGAATCCTACCGCCTGGTCAGTTTTGCTCAAGATATCACCGACCAAAAAAAGGTTGATCTGGCCTTGCGCAAAGCCCTGGATCGCATCCGTGAGCAATTTACGCTCAGCCACAAGATGAGCCTGGCCCATAAACCAGAAGCAGTGCTAAAAGCGTTGATGTCTGCCCGTGAGCTGCGCTCCGCCCAACGGGCTGCCATGTTGTTCTTCGAATATCCTGATCTTGGCCCTACTCGCGGGGTGGAGTTGACGGCTACCTGGCAATCAGGTCAGAATCTTCCCCCCTGGATGAGTGAATCTAACCTGTACGAAGAACCCGCCTTGTGGGAGTTGTTCCAACCCAACAAGCCGGTGGTTTTCATGGAGATCCAATCCGATCCGCGCTTGACGCCATTGGTGCGTGATCTCCTGCTGGAAGGACAAATCCACGGCCTGGCAATCTTCCCGCTGGTCGCATCGGGGGTTTGGCTGGGGTGTCTGTTGATTTTTTATACCCAAGAACATCATTTCGATCCTATTGAACTGCGTCATCTTAAAGTGCTCGTAAACCAGACCTCAATTACCCTTTACAACCTCGAACTGCTCGAGGTAGAAGAAGAATCCCGCCACGAGGCTGAGCGGGCTAACGAGATTAAGACCCAGTTCCTGGCGATGGTCTCGCATGAGCTGCGTACACCTTTGACGTCAATTATCGGGTTTGCCACCACTCTGTTGGCTGAAGATGTCGTCTGGGAGCCGGACGAACAGCGCGACTTCATCCAGACCATCCAGCGAGAAGCCAACCGGCTCCAGGAGCTCATTGATCACCTGCTGGATCTCTCTCGCCTGGAAGCGGGGATGCTACCGATTTCGCTGGAAACCCATTCTCTCCATGAAATTATAGAAGATGTGCTGCCGCAATTTCATGCCATAACCAAAGGACATAAAATAACATTGTACTTGCCTGCCAACCTCCCGCCGGTTTATGTAGACGCGAAGCGGATCGCCCAGGTGCTTGTCAACCTAGTGCGGAATGCCTCCACTTATGCCCCCGAAGGGACAGAAATCAGCATCTCAGCCAGCGTGCGGGGAGGTTTTGTGCAGATCAATGTCACTGATCAAGGGCCGGGTATTCCGCCGGAAGAACGCAAGAGGGTATTTGAAGCCTTCCGGCGGGGCATCCATGAGGAGAACGGTCCGGGGAAGGGCGCCGGGTTAGGGTTAGCCATCTGTAAAGGGCTGATCGAAGCTCAGGGTGGTCGCATCTGGATCAAGAAAAAAACCCCCCCGGGAGCGATCATCTCCTTTACGATCCCACTCGTTCCCTTGCATGCCCCGGTTGTTCCTGCCAAAGAGGAGCGATAGGGTATGGGAAATATTTTAATCGTTGAAGATGACCCAAACATCCGCAAACTGGTGCGTGTCAACCTGGCGAAACGCGGCTATACGGTCAGCGAAGCAGCGGACAGCCACCAGGCAATCGCCCTATTTCAAGAGGTACCAGTGGACCTGGTTCTCCTTGACCTGGTGCTGCCCGGACTTTCAGGGGTAGATGTGTGCGTCTGGATACGGGCGCGCTCGGATGTGCCCATCATCATATTGAGCGCCCGATCGGAAGAAGATCTCAAAGTTGCCGCGCTCGACGCGGGCGCGGATGACTATGTAACCAAACCGTTCGGACAGGAAGAATTATTGGCGCGGGTGCGCGCCTTCCTGCGCCGGTCTTACGTCTCGGCGAAAACCACTGATACAAAAGTTCAGATCGGAGAACTCCGGATCGACCTGGAAGCACGCCGCGTCTTCGTTGGGGAGAACGATCTGCACCTTACCCGCACCGAATATGCCATCTTGGCTGAACTGGCGAACCACCTGGATGCTATTGTTACCCACGATGAGCTGATCACCAGGGTTTGGGGGCCGGAGTACAGGGGGTCAAACCACTATTTACATACTTATCTCGGCCGCTTGCGTAAAAAACTGGGGGATTATGGCGAGCTTCTCGAAACTGTGCCTGGGATGGGATACAACTTGCACTCGAAGAAAATCTACTAGCCAATTTCTATAATTTTTTAGATATTTTATAGGTTGTATTAGGGACATTGATATCTCCTTTCGCGTACGATAGTATTGTGACAATAAGCCATCTGGTGAAAGAAAGCTATATGGGATGCATTCGTAACGACGGACACAACACAATGCTGCAGGTCCCCCTCCAGCCGAATATAGGGCTGGATGGCAATGCCCGCCAATCGGTTGTGGGAATCCTCAACATCACCCTAGCCGACGAGGCCGTGCTGAAAACAAAAACCCGCAGTGCCCATTGGAACGTTCGCGGAGCAGATTTCTTCGAGCTGCACACCCTTTTTGAAACCCAATACGATCAGCTTAACGATATCTCCGACGAAATTGCAGAACGAGCGCGGATGCTGGGTGGTTATGCCATCGGCAGCCTCCAGGAATTTCTCAACCACACCCGTCTGGAGGAACAGCCTGGCGATGTTCCGGACATCCTTCGTCTGTTAGCTGACCATGAAGCTGTCATCCGTTTCATAAGGGGGGACGCTACAAAATGTACGGAGGAGTATGAGGATGAAGGTACTTTCGACTTGCTGGTAAGCGTTATGCGCCTGCACGAAAAGATGGCCTGGATGCTTCGTTCCTCTTTAGAGACTGAATATATTCACGGCGAAAGATAGACAACTTTTATTACATAAACCCCGACATCCGGGGAGACACAAGGAAAGGAGACAACATGTCTGAGAATCAACCGATCAATGAAGTAGGTGTGGATCGCCGCGATGAAACGGTGACCACTCAACAACCTGGCTACGTGGCGACCGAGCAGGTTACCCGCGATGTTGCGGCGGAACGACGGCTTGGTTATTTCCAGGTCACACGGATCATCTCGACTCTCCTGGTTATACTGGAGATTTTGCTGGGGATCCGCTTCGTGTTGCACTTGATTGCGGCCAATC
>CAZPWU010000108.1:0-6918 GCA_964590325.1 uncultured Anaerolineaceae bacterium
GTTTCTGTTAAAAACACGGTCGGTGCCGGGGATGCAACACTTGCAGGGCTGATCTGGTCGTTGAGCCAGGGTTTATCCCTGGAAACAACCGCCCGTTGGGGCGTGGCAGCCGGTACTGCTGCAGCGATGCAGGACGGGGTTTGCGTCGGCACACGCTCCGAGGTTGAGACATTATTTAAACAGATTTCAACAGGTTCATTTCCTTACCTTATGGATAGCAGTATCTATGGTGTGGAATCATCCGATCCCAACCAATGAGTTTTATTTTCCCATCATGATAGAACCAGACCAGTTTACCGATAACCTTCCACCACCGTTGATGACCTCTGACACCGGTTCATTTGCCCGTACCACGATTACCGAACGTAAACCGCAGATCATCCAGCAGGTCATCGTCGATAACGACTTTCCTGTAACCATCCTCCAGGCAATAGAGAAGTTTAGTGACGAGATTGCCAATCGCCCGATTCAGCCATTGCACGAACAAGCAGAAGATACAGCGTTCTGGAATACGGAGCTCTCTGCTTACCAGGGTCACACCTGGCTAGAGGTGCCCTGGTATTTCGCTGAAACTTATTTCTACCGTCGTCTGCTAGAAGCAACCGGATATTATCAACCGGGTCCCTGGCACAAGCACGACCCTTTTCTCAAGCAAAAGCAAGGATCCATCCAGGCTGGCATAAGGTGGTTCGAGTCCGAATGGGATAATTTTATCGATATAGATCCAGGAATCGTCTTTGAAGCCTTATTGCACTCCTGCCTGTGGGGTAACCGTGCTGACCTGAGTAACTATACGGTTAAAGAACAGGTTTACGGCGGATTAGCTGCGACCGATGAGCGTCACCTTATATTGATTGACCACACCGAACAGGTCCGTGCCTTTCTATCTATGGGGGTACGGAGGGTCGACTTCATAAACGATAATACCGGCAAGGAGCTGTTGTTTGATCTGGCATTGGTCGATTATATAATCGACCATGGTTGGGTTGAACAGGTGGTTTTCAGGTTGAAAGACCGCCCGTTCTTTGTATCGGATGGCATGCCAGCCGATATTATGTCGACCATCTCACAATTATGCAACAGTCAGAGCAAGGCTACCCACCAGCTTGGTGAACGTTTAGATAGATATTTAGCAGACGGGCGTTTCTTATTAACCGATGACCCCTTCTGGACAAGCTGCTTGATGTTCCGACGGATGCCGCAATCCTTACAGGAGCAGCTATCTGCTGCGGATATAGCCATCCTTAAAGGTGATGTGAACTACCGCCGTATCCTGGACGACCGTCACTGGCCGTTTACGACTCCGATAAAATCCGTGACAGGCTATTTCCCGACTTCGTTTGTCGCTCTTCGGACGTTAAAAGGCGAGATCATGGTTGGGCTAGGGCCAATGCAAGCGGAAACACTCAGCCGTGAGGATCCGACCTGGTTGATTAATGGCAAACGAGGCATCATCCAAATGGTAAAAAAGGGTACCTGTACAGGTTAAAGCCTTCGACATAAAACTATTACCGGTAAAAAGGGTGTAGGTGAGGGCGTACGCCCTTCCGCACACCATTTTAGTAACTGTTTACGGTCAGGGCTAGGCAGCTCCATAAAAGATGGGATAAGTTTAACAGGAGACAAATAATATGGATAAAATATTACAGGACCGCATCGCCCTGGTCACCGGCGGAGCCCAAGGACTGGGGCAAGCTATCTGTTGGCGCCTGGTAAAGGAGGGCTGCCATGTGGCTGTGGCAGATTTAAACGAACCCTCAGCCATTGAGACGGCTGCCGTGATAAAAGACCGGAAGGCGATCGCCATCAAAGTGGATGTGACCGATGAAGAACAGGTTGCGGAGATGATTGACCGTACTGTGGCGGAGTTCGGTCGTCTGGATATCCTGGTCTCCAATGCTGGTATCCTGATTTCTGGTGAGATCAGCGAATTCCCGGCTGACAAATGGCAGGCGGTGATAAATGTCAACCTATTGGGTTATTTCCTATGTGCTAAACATGCAGCTCAGGTCATGAAAGCTCAGCGTACAGGGGTCATCCTGCAGATTAATTCAAAGTCGGGTAAGAAGGGCAGTTACAAGAACTCAGCTTACTCAGCCTCCAAGTTCGGCGGTATCGGTTTGACCCAGAGCATTGCCCTGGACCTGGCTGAATACGGTGTGCGTGTCAACTCCATCTGTCCTGGGAATTTGCTCGATTCACCCCTTTGGGTGGATTCGCTTTATAAGCAGTATGCCCAAAAATTGGGTATTAGCGAAGCGGAAGTACGCCAGCGGTACATCGAGCAGGTACCGATGAAACGAGGCTGTACTTATGACGACGTATGCAATGTAGTTGTTTTCCTGGCCTCCGACCAGGCCAGCTATATGACTGGTCAGGCAATCAATGTGACCGGCGGACAAGAAATGCATTGATTTCATAAACCTTTATTTTCCCTTCGTTATGTATTATAATGAAGGAAAACGTAAATATTTCACCTAGAAACGTAAGGAAAAATGGGAGAAACCAGGATCTTATTTCCGGAGGAAAGGCGGTTAGCGATACTTGAGCGCGTTAACCATGATGGACGGGCTGCCGTAGCGGAGCTCAGCAAGGAATTCGGCGTCTCAGAGGTAACCATACGCGCTGACCTTCAACTTCTGACTGACCACATGTTGATTGTACGCACCCACGGTGGTGCTGTCCCCATGAACCGCATCCCGGAAACCTCCTTGACCCTGCGCCGTCACCTGCAAGCATTTGAAAAAGAGCGTATCGGTCAGACCGGTGCAGCAATGGTTGCCAATGGAGAAGCAATTTTCCTGGATACCAGTAGCACCGCTCTGGCACTCGCCAACCACCTGAAACAGCATCGTGATCTGACGATTATCACAAACAGCCTGGCTGTGGCGCAAACCATGTTGGATGCGATGGGCGTAACGGTTGTTATGCCAGGTGGAACTTTACAGCGAGATACCATTTCACTTATCGGGACAGATGGGCTAAATTTATTGCAGAATTTTAATATCCAGAAGGGCTTTTTCGGCGCCCATGGCCTTTGTTATCCTGAAGGCCTGACCGATGTTAGCAAGACTGAAGCCGAGGTGAAACAGCACATGATCAAGATGTGTCGGGAGGTCATCGCTATACTGGATGCAACCAAGTGGGGAAGGGTTGGTCTCGCTTCCTTTGCGCGGATGGAAGACCTGAACTGCATTATTACCGACAACAAGGCACCTGGTGACATGGTTAAACAGGCCGTCCAATTCGGTATAAAAGTCATAGAGGTTTAATCACATAGTCAATGGAGGACGATTCAATTATGGTAGCCACACAAGTATCGGATAATGATCATTTATCGCTCATGGAAAGGGTATCGGCACTGATCGAGGAACAGGCGCTGACTAAAGAAGAACTGATGACATACCTGCGCCAGATTATGGAGATCCGGGCGCTGGAGAACAATATCGCCAACCTGTTGAGCAAAGCGGTGTTGAAGGGAGCTTCACACCTGTATGCCGGTCAGGAAGCAGTAGCCGTTGGTGCCATTGCTCCATTGCGCGACGATGACTATATCACCAGCACCCACCGCGGGCATGGTCATGCCCATGCACACGGCGACAAAGCCGCTAGAACCCCTGAGGCCAAGCAAGAACACTACAACAAGATGATGGCCGAAGTGCTCGGGCGTTCGGGTGGCTACTGCAAGGGCAAAGGTGGTTCGATGCACATTGCCGATGTGGAACACGGTAATCTCGGCGCCACAGGCATCGTTGCTGGTAACATCCCGGTCGCCGTAGGGGCTGCTTTAGCCCAGAAGATACAAGGCACGGACCGCGTGGTTGTTTGTTTCTTTGGAGACGGCGCTTCTAACACCGGTAACTTTCATGAAGCGCTCAACATGGCCAGCCTGTGGAACTTGCCCGTCATTTTCGTTGTCGAAAATAACCTCTATGCCATGTCGGTTCCATGGGTGAAGGCCAGTAAATTGCCCGATATCGCTACTCGTGCCTGTGCCTATGGCATCCCCGGTGAAGTGGTGGATGGTATGGATGTGCTGGCTGTTCGTGGGGCTGTCACCAAAGCCGTTGAACGTGCTCGTAAAGGGGAAGGTCCCTCTTTGATCGAAGCGAAAACTTATCGCTGGTTTGGCCACTCGCATTCAGACCCGCGCGCCTACCGAACCCGCGAGGAGGAAACAGAATGGAAGAAGCGCGACCCGATCACTGTGCTCAAGGAGGATCTGGAGGCCGTTCGCATGCTGAGTGAGGAAGAATTTAACGAGCTTGAGAAAGCTGTAGAAGCTAAACTCGAGCGCGCCATGGCTTATAGTGAAGCCTCACCCGAACCCTCCCCACAGGATGCAGAGACAGACGTCTTCGCGCCTTCGAAATTTACCATCGCCGATATCGAGGCTGAGAAGAAGCTGCGCGATAGGGTTCGGTCAGACACGACTATGCGCACCATTTCATATGCCCAGGCCCTCGTCGAAGCGATGCGCGAAGAGATGCTGCGCGACAACCGCGTCTTTGTAATGGGTGAGGATGTCGGCTTATACGGTGGTGCTTATGGGGCTACACGCGGTCTGTTCCAGGAATTTGGTGAACGGCGTGTGATCGACACCCCCATCTCCGAAGCTACCATTGGTGGTGCAGCGGTTGGAGCGGCAATGGCAGGTATGCGACCAGTGGCTGAGATCATGTATATCGACTTCACCCCCCTCGCCATGGACCAAATCGCCAACCAGGGTGCTAAAAACCGCTATATGTTCGGGGGAAAGACAACCGTCCCGATGGTGTTACGCACCGAAGGTGGCGCAGGAAGGGCGATCGCGGCTCACCATTCGCAAAGTTTAGAGTCTTTATGGACCCACTTCCCGGGCATCTATGTCGTCATGCCAGCCACCCCTTACGATGCAAAAGGTCTGCTCAAAGCTGCCATCCGTGATGATAACCCGGTGATGTTTATTGAGCACAAGATGCTATATAAAGAAAAAGGTCCCGTGCCAGAGGAAGAATATATCATACCTTTAGGAGTCGCCGATATCAAGCGACCTGGTAAGGATGTAACCTTGGTCACCTACTCACGCATGGTGTATCGGTCATTATCCGCAGCCGAGAGCCTGGCTCAAGAAGGCATTGATGTGGAGGTAATCGATCTGAGAACCCTTAAACCATTAGACATTGATACCATCATTGCTTCAGTTAAAAAAACCGGTCTGCTGGTGTGTGTCACAGAATCATACGAGAATACGAGTTTTATCAACGAAGTGATGGCTCAGGTAAACGAGAAAGTATTTGACTGGTTAGATGCACCTATGGTGCGCGTCGCAGCGTTAAATGTCCCTATCCCTCGCGCCGAGATCCTTGAAGATATGGCGATCCCTAACGAGGGGCGCATCATCGCTGCTTGTCGAAAGGTGGTAAGCTGATGGTTACAGAGCTCTTCATACCAAAATTAGGGCAGACGGTTGAGGAAGTAACAATTGTTAGCTGGCTGGTCCCAGATGGAACAAAAGTTGACTTCGGGCAAACTGTGCTGGATGTTGAGACCGATAAAGCTGTCTTTCCGGTAGAAGCCAATGCCAAAGGTTATTTACATTTCGGCCCTTACAAGGAAGGTGATGTCTTACCGGTGCTTACGGTGGTCGCTATTATTGGTAAAGAAGAGGATAAGTTCGCAGATGGTGGGCAGGCTGCTGGCGTCGCGGGCGAAACCACAGCTGAGGCAGTAATTCCAGGAACAACCACAACCCTGGTTGGGACTTTTGGTATGAGTACAGAAGCAACTCCAGCTTCTCATGAAGCACCAGGTAAAATTTTCGCCTCGCCGCGCGCTCGTAAGCTGGTAGAAACTAAAGGCGTCGATCTGGTAAATATAAAACCGACTGGAGGGGGTGGCATACGCGTGGCTGAGCGAGATGTCGTGGCTTATATCAACCAGCTTCCCAAGATTACCCCGGTAGCCCAAAAAGTGGCTGCTGAAGCCGGCCTAGACTTGCACGGTGTAGCCGGCAGCGGTCCACGCGGCATGATCGTTAAAGAAGATGTCACGCGCGCCCTTGGGGGGCAGATTATCAGTCCTGTTGCTCCCTCCCTACCGCCAGTCCCGATCCCGCTAACCGAAGCTGAGGTGGCAGAACGAATACCGCTTAAAGGCGTGCGATCCATCATCGCTGAACGGATGGGCACCAGTGTACACACCACGGCGCGTGTCACTTTGATGATGGAAGTCGATGCCACCGAATTTGTAGTTGCCCGTAACCGGCTGAAAGATAAAGTGTCAGAAGAATGGGGGTTTGCACCTGGATATAACGACCTGCTGGCCAAAATCGTAGCTATGGCGCTGCGCAAATTCTCTTACATGAATGCGCGCCTCACAGCCGATGCAATTGAAACTTTAACTCACATCAACCTGGGTATGGCGGTTGACACTGAACGTGGCCTAATGGTCCCGGTCATCCATGATGCTGACCGCAAGAATCTACGCCAATTCGGCACCGAATTCCGTGAGATGGTCGAGAGAGCGCGCATTGGTCGATCCCATCCCGATGATCTTACCGGTGGGACATTTACGATCACCAACCTGGGGATGTACGATGTAGACGCTTTTACGCCAGTCATCAACCTTCCGGAAGCCGCTATCCTGGGAGTGGGTCGGATTGCTCCCAAGCCAGTTGCCCGCGGCAGCGGTGTTGAGATCCGCCAGATGCTGACCCTCAGCCTGGTTTTCGACCACCGCCTGGTTGATGGGGCACCGGCTGCACGATTTTTACAATATATCAAACAGATTATTGAAGAACCTTATTTACTGCTAACTATATGAGAGATATCTGTAATTATACAGATTAGGCTGGAGAGCGCAGGAAAAAAGGGTGTGCGTGGGGGAATACGCCTCACAAGCACGCCTTTTTTTTCGGTAATCACTACTGCGAAGGCT
>CAZPWU010000109.1:0-6864 GCA_964590325.1 uncultured Anaerolineaceae bacterium
TTCCCGACGCGCTGTCTCTAGCAAAGCCTCATTCATCCGTATCAGTCTCCCGGATTGTTGCCGATGACTCGGATGAATGCTGGGATTCATCTTCATTATGCAGGGAGGCGATTATTTGTTCAATACGTTCCGCTCGTTCTATAGTTGAATCCCAATGGAAACGCAACCGAGGAAACACTCTGAGATTAGAATGCTGCGCTAATTCAGTGCGAAAAAATCCCTGGGCATGTTCTAAGCCCTCTAATATTTCTTTAGATCGTTGCTCCCCTTCAATAGCAGAGACATACACATTCGCATAAGCTAATTCTCGATCTACCACAACATCCGTGATTGATACACCGGTTAGGCGAGGATCATGGACTTCCTTTAATAATAATTCTGAGAGATCTTCTCGGATACGGTCAGAAATCCGTATTGCACGTGCTTTAGAAACCACGAGATGCCTCCAAATTATGCTGCTGGCACTTTCTCAATTATGTAGCATTCTATGATATCACCAACAATTATGTCATTAAAACCCTTTATACCAATGCCACACTCAAAACCTTGTCGGACTTCTCGCACATCTTCCTGCATGTGCTTTAACGAGGTAATATCTCCTTCATAAAGCAATTCTCCTGCTCGCGAAATCCTCACACGGGCGTTTCGTCGGACCTCTCCGTCTATGACCCGACAGCCGGCGATATTGCCTATTTTTGAAATCCGGAAGATAGCTCTGACTTCTGCATGTCCTACGACAGTTTTTTGTTCTACAGGTTCCAGCATCCCCTTCAATGCTTTTTCAACATCTTCAATTAAGCGATAAATAATATCATAGAGGCGAATGGATACCACTTCCGTATCAGCCAAACGTCGAACATTCGATTCAGCCTGGACATTAAACCCAATGACGATGGCTTTAGAAGCAGATGCCAACATGACATCATTCTCACCAATGTTACCTGTTTCGGCATGCAGGATATTGATTTTAATATCACCTGTGCTTAATTCATTCAGAGATGAAATAATCGGTTCCAAAGAACCTTGAACATCGGCCTTTATAACCAGGCGAAGCTCACGCTCCTCACCCGATTGAAAACGATCAAATAATTCCTCAAGGGTAAGGGGAATTTTAGGCGTAGATGATGCCTGCTCTAACGTTTGGATCCGATCACTTACAACAATTCGTGCGTCTCGTTCTGATGGGACAATCTGGAAGACGTCACCTGCTGCTGGAACATCATTTATGCCCATAACTGAGACGGGCATCGAAGGACCAGCTTTGCGTAATTTCCTTCCTCGATAATCGAACATGGCCTTCAGACGACCATAAGCTTTACCCACAACAACGACATCACCGATATTTAAGGTCCCATTTTGAACTAATAAAGTTGCCATCGTACCCTTGGCTTTATCGAGTTCAGCTTCGATTACTGTGCCAATTACTTTACCATCTGGGTTAGCACGGATATTCATATTGTCGGCAACTAATAATACCGCCTCGAGTAAATCATCAATACCTTTTCTTTGTTTGGCTGAGAGTGGAACACAGATTGTATTTCCATCCCAATCATCTGGTACTAAATCAATTTCAGCTAATTGTTGTTTTACCCGCTCAATATCGGCATTAGGTTTATCAATCTTATTGATGGCAACAATAATGGGAACATGTGCAGCCTTAGC
Source organism: uncultured Anaerolineaceae bacterium (assembly GCA_964590325.1). GTDB lineage: Bacteria > Chloroflexota > Anaerolineae > Anaerolineales > UBA4823 > CAZPWU01. The sequence goes on from CAZPWU010000109.1 coordinate 1,663, forward strand.
GTGAGCTACTGCCTCCCGAGTTTGAGGCATCACACCGTCATCGGCGGCGACAACCAATACTACGATATCAGCTCCCTGAGCTCCTCGGGCGCGCATGGCAGTAAAAGCTGCATGACCAGGGGTATCAAGGAAAGATATTAGCCGGCCATTATGTTCAACTTGATATGCACCAATGTGTTGTGTAATCCCGCCAACTTCACCCCCAGCTACATTCGTATTCCGGATGGCATCGAGTAAGGTCGTCTTACCGTGATCAACATGTCCCAAAATCGTCACAACAGGAGGTCGAGGGGCTAATTTATCATAAGGCTCATCAGCGATCAAGCGTCGCCACAGTGGAATTTCACCTGTCTCCTCTTCAACGGCAAGCTCAGGGGTTTCAAGTGTCGCTTCATAGCCCATTTCAGCAGCAACGATAGCAGCGGTGTCAAAGTCGATTTGTTGATTTATATTAGCCATCACCCCATTAGCCATCAGGGTTTTAATAATGTCAATGGGGCTGACCTGGATTGTCTGTGCCAGTTGACGGACGGTTATACTGGCAGGTAATTCGATTATTTTTGTCTCATGCCCGTTATCACTCATATGGTACCTCCTAATAATAATGATTCTCTCCATACCCCAATGAGTAAGCCTTATCGGCCACGGGCATAGCATGTCCGCTTACGCGTTCATCACTAGTCCATTCCTACGCACCTAACCCCCACGACCTTCCTCCTGAACTGCAGCTTCATCAGTAAGAGAGGCCATGAAGGATGACAACTGTTGCCTGTCTTCGTCCGATAGATCAACTCGCAGAGCATCTGCCAGGGCTCCTTTTAACCCTCGCTCCCAGCAAGAGCGCAGGTTGTGAATGTAAGCCCCTCTACCAGCCATCTTACCCGTTAGGTCTATTTGTACTCCGTCTGGACGACGGACCACTCGGATCAGTGATCGCTTCGGCAACACAGCCCGGCAACCCACACAAGTGCGTTGGGGTACATGTTTTTTTCTTACAGTTTTCGAGGCACTCACTATTTATTAATTATTAGAACCTATATACTCCAATTATCTTCCCATTCTGAACTACCGCGTTTTCGCTTCTTTTTAGCAATGACCATGTCCTTTTCAGGATCATACTCGACTTCCACATACTTTCTCTTTTTCTTCTTTCCTTTTTTACCTTGCTTGGCCTCAGATTCCTCATCTTCGTCTTCATCCGGAAGAGATGTAACCATATCGATTACATCAGGCCTGAGAGTAAATATCTCATCAAAGGAAGTTGGTAATTCTGCCTCAATCGGTTTCTCTATATCACCAACAGGCTCAGGTTCCGATACCTCCTGGGGAATCCCTTCTGCAACTTCCGGTATTGTTTCGACCTGTGCCTCTGCAGATGGTGCAACCTCAAGCGCTTCGACAGGCACCTTCTCCCCCTCAGTGATTTCGGCTATCTCTGGCGTAGGGGTAAGAGCGACTTCAGCGAGTTCGGATACGGCTTCTATAGTAGTCGGCAGTCCCTCTGTCGCTTCCACATATTCGGGCTGACTAACAGCAGCTTCTTCTTCCGGCTTTATTTCCTTTATTGGTTCAGGGAATACAACGGAAGATAATGCTGCCTCAATATCTCGCATGACTTTAGATCCGACCCCACTTAACCCCAATATGGAATCTGGGTCTAACTCAAACTGGAACATCAAATTACCAACCGTCTGATATCCAGCATCAACAAGCAAATTTATCACCTTATCTGTGAGAGGTAGATCCTCTAACAGCATTGTAAAAGCGGGCTCAGGTATCTTAGCTCGAATAGCCTGTTCGCGTTCGTCTGCAACAAGCTTTTCTGCCTGTCGCTGACGTAGAATCCCTCGCTCGACACGATCTACAAACTGGCTGATAACCGTATATTCTTCAGGTGTAACTGGGCGACCTTCAGCTTTCTTCGCCAGGATGCCTTCCACTTGAGGTATGACATCAGTTTCGTTTTCTACCAGGAAGGCATATTCCGGATCAGTTTGTAATTTATTAAGAGCATCCGAAGCTGCTTCCGGCAAGCTTTTAATATCAATCCGCCATGATGTTAATTTCGCTGCCAGGCGCGCATTCTGGCCATCACGACCGATTGCCAGACTAAGCTGATCTTCAGGAACAACGACAGTTGCTGTCTTGGCTCCTTTGGTGTGCTCATTAAGATAAACACCTGTAACCCGAGCTGGACTGAGGGCTTTGGCTATATAAACGGCTGGTTCAGAGTTCCATTCAATGACATCAATTTTTTCGTCATTCAATTCGCGAACAATTGCTTGAATACGTACGCCTCGAATACCTACACATGCTCCCACCGGGTCTACAGCTGGTTGCAGAGCAGCAACAGCAACCTTAGACCGCTGCCCTGGCTCACGAGAGATCGAGCGGATTTCAACTAGACCATGGTAAATTTCCGGCACCTCATTTTCCAATAAACGGCGCAAGAAATTGCGGTGAGCGCGTGAGAGGATAATTTGAGGGCCACGAGGAGTTTGTTTTACCTCAAGGAGGAGAGCGCGAATCCGGTCGTGGACGCGGTAACGTTCGCCAGGAATTTGTTGGTTGCGGGGCATAATACCCTCAGCCTTCATTTCAAGACCCAGAGCTACACCTTGTGGACCGATAGCTTGCACAACGCCACTGACGATTTCACCGATTTGCTTGCCGAAGTGATCCAGCTGGGAATCGCGTTCAGCCTCACGGATCCGTTGCTGAATCACTTGGCGAGCAGTCTGGGCAGCAACCCGTCCAAAATCTTTAGGGGTGGATTCAACGATGACCATTCCACCCATTTCAGCTTTAGGGTCGACTTTACGCGCTTCCTGTAATGAGACTTCTGTCCGTTCATCTACAACATTTTCGACGATTTCCTTTTCAGCGTAGATAAGGGGTCGGCCCGTCTCCGGATCTATTTTGGCTTCAACATGTTGTGCGTTGGAAGCATTTACTGCCCTTCGGTATGCAGAGACCATAGCTGCCTCGAGAGCCTCTAAAACAATCTGCTTCGGCAGCTGTTTTTCTTCCAACACCTCATTAAATGCCAGGACAAACTCGTTTTTCATACTACCTCAATCTCCACAGACTCGAAACGGGGATAGCGGAAGGGTCTTATACGCAAGAAAAGTGGGGACTGCCCACTTTTCGAAGAAACCGCTTTATCGCTTCCCCCATAACCGAGTACATTTTAGCATGGAAGTGGTTAAGATGCAAGGTTAATAAAACAGCTCTTTGTGAATTTCCGTTTTGTATTTTTGTATTATCTTACTAAAGGGGAGTAAGCATCTTCTCCATCCGCCAGGCTGGTTCGTGGACATCGTGGCGAAACCCTTTTTCATCCAGATATGACCAGCGACCAGGATCGGCAGCCACGATCCGGTATCCGAGGCGTTTATAGAGGTGGAGTGCGGGTAGGTTGTCACAACTAACATTCAGGGTGATGTGCCGAAATCCGCGTTTGAATAAGTCTGTTTCCGAGTTCTGTATCAATCGGGTGCCCACTCCCATCCCGCGATAAGCTGGTCGCACTCGCAATGCATATATATATGCACGTGTCACACCATCAGCCAATTCTGGACGATCACTTTTTAATGAAATAAACAATTGGCCTATTATCCCTACCTGAGGTAGTTCAGCAATCCATATGACAGCATCTCCCCTTTCGGATCGTTGATAGGCTTCTAAATACATCCTACGGAAATGGGTGAATTCGCCCTCCCATTCCAAAGATTTTAAATCAATACTCTTGATAGGACGAATTATCAAACCGGATAACATAGCATCATGAAGAAATCATGACGTATAGTTAGTGAGCTAATAAATTAATCATCATCCCCCGTCGTGTATTCTGAAATTATTTTTTCCATCAGTACGGTTTCCTGTTCGATAGTCGATATCTCGCCATCCAGCCAGGCATTTCTTAGGGTTGATAGAATCGTTTTATAAATCGGTCCAGGTGGCAACCCACATGCTCGCAAGTCGTCTCCGGTAATCCTGGGAGTTACTTTCCGCCAGGTGGTGACATAAGCACGCAGAATATTACAAATTTTTGGATCCGATGCTCCCAGGCATAGCGCGTAAATCGTTAGCGGAGATACTTCATCTAAACGGTTAGCGACAACGCTTGGAGGGACATTGACCAGAGACAATAAGTCAAGCCAAACATGACAGGTAGCCAGGATATCGATTGATAATGCACGCGCAATCTTCAATCGGTATAATACACTCGCTGCGCGTTCCGGTGGAAGGCGAATGCACCATAAAGTATATGCTAAGGTAATTTTATTGTGCAGCCATCCTGTGCCTCCTGGTATCCCCCAGTCAGGATCAGGATCATTTACCGGTATTGATTCAAACCTTGTCTGAAGCCAGGCATCCCATTTTAAATCAGAATGGATGGCGATCAATAGGTTTAATTCATCTAAGCGCGCCAGCATATTAGGTGCTAGCGTTTCATCCAGTATATGATCCAATTCATGACGTATACGATCACCGGAAACCCGATCCAGGAGATTAAGAGCCTCTTGTAGAAGCTGTAGAGTCCTTTCTTCGATCTTAAAACCGAAACGCTGTTCAAATCGAACCGCTCTTAACATCCGAGTTGGATCATCAACGAATGAAAGTGAATGCAAAACACGGACGAGGCCCTGGCGTAAATCGTTAAGTCCACCCCAATAGTCTTGTAGCTCACCATAATGTGGCCCATCAAGGCGGAGTGCTAATGTATTGATGGTGAAGTCACGGCGATGTAAATCAAGCTTAATACTGCCCCGTTCAACGGTTGGCAGGGCAGTTGGGTATGTATAAAATTCTGTACGGGCTGAAATTAAATCTAAGAATTCAGGAAGATTGGATGTGTCAGCCAGTTGACCGGTTTGGGACCCGCTTTTAGCTAGAATATTATTAATATTATCACTGAGGTACCATTTGGCAGTACCAAAACGTGAGTGGCTTGTGATACGACCACCATATTTTCTTGATAATGAACGTGCCAGGGCAATTGCATCACCTTCGACGACTAAATCAAAATCCTGGCTAGGTCGATCCAGAAGCAGATCACGGACAAACCCTCCCACAATATAAATAGCCATATGTTTTTCATGAGCCATCTGGGCAACAGCTTTTAAAAGAGCAATATGGACAGGGGATAAAGCATTTTCCAAACGTTCGGTCAGGTTTAGATGATTGTCTCTTTTGGAC
>CAZPWU010000110.1:0-1701 GCA_964590325.1 uncultured Anaerolineaceae bacterium
CACAAGGGGGTGGGGTGGGGCGTGAGTACTTCGGCAATTTCGATCATAATGGATTCCTTATTATCCAGCCTTGCTACCCTCGTATACTTTCTATAACCACCACCCAATCCTCAAGCGTCGGTTGAATGGGGATCTCCCAAGTGCCGCTGGTGTCCGGTTTGATGATACCCAGGTCATATTCTTCGCCGTCGCGCGGCCTCCAGAAAAAGGCCTTGTAACGGATGCCTGGCTCAATATTTAGGACTTGATTTTGTTCAGCCGGCTTTGGGTAAGTTGGATAGTAGAAATAGATCACGCGTACCTCGCCCGGAATGCCGGCCGCGAACGGGGCGTTAAGGTTTTGAGGTCCCCCGGCTGGCTTGACCCATTCTGGGTGGGGTTCGAACCGCCACCACGCGTAACGCTGCAGCAAGCCTTTCGCCAGCCCCAGTTGCGTAGAGCCCGGCAGCCGGTAGACCTCTTCCCAGGGTATGGTACCCCAGGTCCCACCCCAGGGTGAAGCGCCAAAGGGCTTCTGGCGTGTGTTGACCTGCCAGATACCGTTCCCGCCGTAGGTGTGTCCCGCCGCCCCGGAGAGCATAGATGCCCAAAAAACCAGCCTCTGCACCTCGGCTGTGGATTCGTGAAGGATACCCTCATAGCTGACCTCGCCCACCAGCACCGACATAGCCGGCTGGCGGCTGCGTTCCCGGGTCACTGACACGATGGTGTTGGAGATGCTGCCATATCCGCCGTGACCCGTCTGGAGCATGTTGATATCCAGCACACTCTCGTCCTTGACCTGGTCGCGCCCTACCTGGGTAGGATGTATCGTCACCAGGCGGTGATATGGATCAACCTGCCGGACATACTGCCCGACCTCGGTCCAGCCATCCATTTGGGCTTGCCGGTCCTGTTCCGGGTTCTTTGACAGGTAATAGGGCATGGTCGCTTCACCCGCCAGGCACCAAATGACCTGGTAAGCGCCCCAGCGGGCGATCATGTTGCGTAAGTGCTGTTTCATTTTCCCGACCCCCATCAGCGGCAGGAAGTAGCCCCAGCAGCTCACGATGCAGGGCACCAGACCGGAGCGCGCCAGCCACTGGATGCGCAGGTCAGCCATGTCGAAATAGGCGGGGTTGATGCGCGGAAAGTCCTTTTCCCAGGGGAAGCCGGCCTCGTTGGCCCCGCGCTCATCAAAAGGCGGCATGTCAGGGTACAGCCCGGCTACGATCTGGATCACCGTGAAGCCCTTAGCGACGCGGTCGGCGGTCATCAGCTTAAAGTCATCCGGCCACGACCAGCGTTTGCACAGCCCCATCCACCAGGTGTCCCCCAGCCAAAAGAACGGGGTGCCGTCGGCGTGCTCGATGGTGCGCTTTGACGCCGCGATCCGCAGCGGGCCATGGGCTAACAGCGGGTCGTTACCCCTGTAAGCGGTCGCTTCCAGAGAGCTGGACTGCCCGTGCAAATCGGGGTTTGGCTTATCCGAACAGACCGTCGTGACCTGGTACGTCCCCGCCTCGGGAGGGGCAAAGCGGACCCGCCATTCATTGCCACCCACCCAATAGGTCGGCACCCGCCATTGGCCTTTAGAGCTGGTTAAGACGACGTCGAGCTCGACGTTATTGAAGGGGTCTGCGTAGGCTTTCCTCGAGACGTACCCCCACTCACTGACTTCATATTGAACCGCAAATATCTGTTTAGGCATTGAATTCCTCC
>CAZPWU010000110.1:1801-6858 GCA_964590325.1 uncultured Anaerolineaceae bacterium
CACTCACTGACTTCATATTGAACCGCAAATATCTGTTTAGGCATTGAATTCCTCCTTAAAATCCAGATACTTTTCCGTCGCCTTGCTCAGGTCTGCATAAGCACCCCGGTACTGCTCGGGCAGCAACGCCGCGATCTGGTAGAACACCTCGTCGATCATCTGCTGGCGCATTTCGCGGTCCACCCTGGCTTCACCGGCCTCCAACCTGAACGGCCTGCCGACGGCGATGTGGAAGTCTGTCCGCCGCAGGTGGCGCAGGTTGTCATCAAAGCCTTCGCTGCCAAAATAAGCCACCGGCATCATCGGCACACTGCTGTGCAGCGCCAGGAGCACTGCGCCCGGGTGGGGCTTCTGAAGCCGCCCATCCCGGCTGCGCGTGCCTTCGGGCGCGATGATCAGGATGCACCCCTGGCTCAGCTTCTTCAGGCTTGCCCGTATGGCGTCGACATCGGCCTCGCCCCGGCGCACGGGGATCGACTCACATGTGTCCAGCAGCCAGCGTAAAAACGGATTCTTCCAGCGGCTGGCCAGCACCATTCCGTGGACCGGCCGTGGCTTCAGGTGAGTATAGATGATGGGGATTTCCAGGAGGTTGACGTGGTTGGTCACCAGGATCAGAGGGCCGTGGTCCGGCACCTTCGCCAATTGTGAGTCGTCAATGTGGCAAAGCGCTGCCATGAGGGCGCGAAAAGAGAAGACGACCACCTGCTGGGAAAAGCTCATGCCCCTCCCCCTTGGGTTGCGACGCCCGGCGCCTGGGTGACGACCTCGAGATGGCGGGGCAGCAGCTCGATCTCCAGGTGCTTGCCGTCGATGCAGATGATCTCACCATCTGTTTGAGCTGGCAGGACGCCCTCCACCGCTGTGATCGAGATGTGCGAAGCCTGCCCGTCTGTGATCGGCTCCTGGGTAAATTGTGTGCCTTTCATAAAATGGGGGATAAGGGTAAAGATGCGCGCCTTGCCCACTGCATGGGCGATGCACAGGTCGAACAAGCCATCATCCGGCTCGGAATGGGGGGCCATATAGAAGCCCCCTCCCAGCCGTCGCCCGTTCATCACTGACACCAGCAGCGAAGGCTGGGTCAGCGTATTGCCGTCGTACTCGATCGTGACCAGCGGGGCGTTGTCATAAAGGAAGATGGTCCTTAGAACGGCGATCAAGAAGCTGAGGAATCCGCCCCAGCGGGGCAGTTTCATGACCTCGATCGTCCCGATGGCATCGAAGCCAACGCCCACACAGTTGCCGAAATAGCGCCCCTGGGGATAGAGACCCCCCGTCACCCGCCCGATATCAATCTTCCGTCGATAGTTCTCGGCTAGCACCTGGCAGGCCTTATCAAGATCGTGCGGGACACCCACCGAAGACGAGAAATCGTTGCCGCGCCCGATACCCAGCAGTCCCAACGCCACCCCATCTATCCCGGCTTGCCTGGCAGCCACCAGGCCGTTGATCAACTCGTTGGCGGTGCCGTCGCCGCCCGCTGCCACGACCACGTCAAACCCGGCTTCGGCTGCCTCCCGCGCCAGCTCGATGGCGTGCCCTTGACGTTGGGTACGCACGAGGTCAAAATCGAGGCCGCGTTGGGTCAGCAACCGCTCGATTTCGGGGATGACGCGCCCTCCTGCTCCCGCGCCAGAGGTTGGATTGGCAATAATCTTATATTTTAGCATTCGTGGGGTCTCCTCCCAGGTAGTGTAGCGTAGGGTCTCTGGGATTTTCCGTTGAAAGGGTCTCCACCCCGGAAATTCCCAAAGAGCCGTAGCGCAACTATACCAACGAGAGGCATTTTCCGCAAGGCGTTCGGGCTTTGTGTCTTTGCGAGGGTTCTTTCCGAAGCAATCCCTCCTGATACCTTATCCCCGCCGATGCTGAACGCCGCCATTTTACCGTCTTTCCACCTGCAGACGGTGGTCTCTGCAATATCAGACATGCCCTCCTCCTTCGCGTTATTCGCCTGTTCGCGTAAGTAGCGCTAAATCTTTATCCCAGTTCTAGCTCATAATCAATCGTCCTGAACCTTGAGTACACGTCGCTAAATCCGCGCTTTACCTCACGGAACCCGCACGCCAGGTACATGCGCTGGGCCGGTGCGAAGAAAGCGTGCTCCCCGGTCGTCACGGCTGCTTTCCGAAACCCTTTTTCTTTCAACCTCCTCAAGACCTCGCTGACCTGCGCTTTTCCGTAGGAATTTCCTCTGAAAGCCGGCAGGATGCAGTTGTGACCGATGATGCCGACAGCCGGGAAGCCCCTCGGGTCCCATGAAGCAAACCCGACGACTTGTACCCTCAGGCAGGTCACGAACCCACACACGCCCACCGTATCGGGATGATCGAACACCTGGCGTTCATATTCCACCCAGCCTGGTCTCCAGGCATCTTCACATCCGGGGTCGATCTCGAAATTACCCGCATAGCTCTCCATGAGCAGCGATACGATAGTGCCTCTGGGGTGCTGGTCGAAGGGAGTGAATCCGAGCAAACGGTGCGGTCCTATCACAAATATCCCCTGCATGGTTTGTAAGGGTTATTAGGTTCAGCCGGGATAAGATGATACTCGCCTTTCAGAACACGACGCACCAGCCATTCACACCATGGCTCGATGGGCTCGTCGAATTTATCTATTTCATCCAATGAGAAGTAAGCTGCCTGGTCGGTTTCGATACCGTCGTCGGGCACCGGGGTGCCGCTGAGGTGCCGGCATAAAAATACAATACCGATCCAGCCTTCCGTGTGCAGGTTCTGGATGCCCAGCAACCCTTCAATCCTGGCCGTGATCCCGCCTTCCTCGAGCGTCTCGCGCAGCGCGGCTTCATCCGGCCATTCCCCGGGGTCGATAACTCCCCAGGGGATGCTCCACTGCCTTTCGAGAGATTGCCCCTTGGCCTGTCGCACTAAGAGAACCCGCTCCTCCTGCAAGACGACAGCCCCTGCGCAGGCGACAATCCTGGGCGGCCAATCGGATAAACCGGGTGGCTGATCAGTCATATTTGTATTTCAATGCCAGACAGGCATACAGCGTCGCCCATTTGTTAGGCTGCCCTTTGGGTCCTGGGTTGAAATACGTGGTCGGGCGCCATTCCAGGATATAACGACCCTGGGGGTCTTTTTTAGACTCTAAAACTGCCCAGGCTGGTTCCAGGGACGGGTGCTGTCCATAGCCCATCGCACTCAGGGCATACAGCTCTTCAAGCAGGCTGCCCCAGATCACGAAGGGGAAACCCACGCGTGTCAGCTCTCCACGGATGACCTGATCGGGCTGGTCGGTGCGGAAAAAGACCCGGCGGCGTAAAAAGTAATCCACCAGTTGTTTGCAGCGGGGTGTATCCCACAGCTCCGGCAGCACAGCGAAGGCGGTCAGTGCTTTGAGGCTGCCGCGGATGCAGCTTTTAGTCTCCGGCTTGAAGGCGGGGCGGTCACACAGGTATCCTCCATCGGCGCGCTGGTCGTTTTGCAGCACATCGGCCCTTTCCTGCACCCGAGGGTCGTCGCGGTACCCGAGCATGATGAAGGTGCGCAGGTTGTAGGCGTACAGGCAGGATTGATGGAAGCGATAGTCGGGCGGGATTTGCCAGGGCATCGGATCGGGCCTGTCCGGATCGCGAAGCGACAGGTAGCGTTCAACGGCACGGGCGACGCGTGCCTCATTTTTGTCCAGGCCCAGCTCTGCCAGGAAGGCCAGTACGAAGTGCGTGGAGGTGGGCATGGCGTATGCCACACCGTCCCCTCTGCCGTGGTGCAGCCAGTAGCCATCCGGATGCATCCGGGCAAAGATCCCCTGCACAGGCCTGCTGGATGGGATCTGTGCCCTGGCCTCTCGCACCTGTGGGTCGCTGGGCGGACGGTCCAGCAGCTCAGTCAGCGTACGGTAGCGCACCGAGGGTTTTTCTGGCTCTAAAAGCCAATCGAGGATGTTCTGATTAATATCCATTGGCATCTTCAACCCTCTTCAGCGGGTTTAATGGTATCAGATAAACAAACGTTCCCGTTGACGGCCAGGTTATCGATCTCGTTAAACCAGGCAAAGTATACTGGGTAATCCCTCGCCTTCTCGAAGCCGATCTTGAGCGCCGTGGCGACCGAAGCCTGGTTGTTGGCATAGCAGTGCCAGCCGATCTGGTTGATCCCCTGCGACAGGGCATACTCGATCATCGCCGAAGCCAATAGCGTGCCGAGACCGCGCTTCTGGTACGGCCTCACCGTCTCAATCCCCACCTCACAGCGGTTCGCCCAGTTATATTCCGATAAACACCACCCCACGATCTCGTCGCCGTGAAGGATACATACGCCAAAGCTCCTGTCCAGGAAATCTTGCACCGATGGGCGCTCGGAGCACATCTCTTCCGTCAGGTCGTACAGGTTCTTCAGGTGCTTGTCCTCCAATAAGGCCTCATCGACGAGATGCACGGTAAAGCCTTCGGGGAGCAAAGTGCGCCAATCGTAGTTCAGTTTCTTGAAAGTGTAATACTGCCGCTGAGTCTTGATCGGGTGCTTGTCTTTTAATATCTCGGGGATCTTATCCTCCCAACGATCCACATCATGGTACAGCACAAACATGACCTCCCCAGCCTCGCGGGCTTGTGGGTATATCGTTTCGGTGATAAGCCGCCGGATTGCTTTATTAAATTCGTCGTTGTCCGGTGAACCGGCCAAATAGAAGCGATGTTTTGCCCAGGTAAAGGAGGCCTGCGGGTGGCTTGGATGGTCAACGAACAGCCTCGCCGGAACACTCCCCTCGAGGATGCCGTTCACTGCCAGGTGATAATCCAGGGCTTGAAATAGGGGTCTTATTGCATCGTATTCGTCTGTTTTGAGCTCATACATTACGAGAAACCCTTTTTACCCATCCCGCTGGCATGGGTACGTGCTCGTCCTCCAGCAGCCTGATCGCCTTGATCACTTTCGACCGGATCGCTGTGCTGCGATCATTTTGGTGAGCCTTTATCCTGCGCAGGATCTCCTCGCCTCTGCCGCGATCCCTTCTGCCCAGGATGCACAGACTGACGATTGCCCAGCTTTGTACAAACACACTGTCGTCCTCCAGCAGGTGGTACAGGG
>CAZPWU010000111.1:0-1805 GCA_964590325.1 uncultured Anaerolineaceae bacterium
CTCTACCGTTGTCCTGGTGGGCATGCTCCTGCAGATTCTAGATCTGCGCCACGGGCCGGTTAACCTGCTGCTCAAATCCCTCGGGAAGACCCCAATCCTGTTTATGGGGGACGCCAAGCTGTTTCCCTCCATCTATGTCTGGTCCGGGGTCTGGCAGTACACCGGATTCAGCACCGTCATTTACCTGGCGGCCCTGGCCACGGTTGACCCCGCCCTGCATGAGGCGGCGGTGGTAGACGGCGCCAGCCGGCTGCAGCGCATCTGGCATATTGACCTGCCAGGCATCCTGCCGACCGCCATCACGTTGTTGATCCTCAACATGGGGCAGATCATTAACGTGGGCTTCGAGAAAGTTTACCTGATGCAAAACCCGCTCAACACCCAGATCTCCGAAGTAATCAGCACCTATGTCTATAAAGTCGGCCTGATTGGCGGAATAACCAACTACTCCTACGCCGCCGCGATTGGCGTCTTCAACTCGATCATCGGTTTGATCCTGCTGGTGACCGCCAACCAACTGATGAAAAAGCTAACCGATTCTTCTTTGTGGTAAGGTTGGGAGCAAAAGATGGCAGTCAAGACCTTATTTCGCCGGCCTCGCCACCACATCCGTGAATCCGGCACCGACCTCGTGTTTACGATTTTCAACAATACGTTTCTCTTTCTGATTTTCTTGGCGGTTCTCTATCCCTTAATATATGTCGTCAGTGCCTCCTTCAGCGACCCGGTCGCAGTGAGTTCAGGCCAGGTCTGGCTTTGGCCGGTTAATTTCACCACGAAAGCCTACGTGAAAATCTTCGAATACTCACGGATCTGGACGGGGTATGCAAACTCCATTTTCTATGCCACGGTGGGCACCCTCGTCAATGTGACGATGACGGTCCTGGCGGCTTACCCGCTCTCACGCAAAGACCTGTTTGGCAAGAACCCGCTGCTGTTCCTGTTCGTCTTTTCGATGATGTTCAGCGGCGGCCTGATCCCGCTCTATATTACGGTGAACCAGCTTGGGCTGTACAACACCCGCTGGGCGCTGATCATCCCCCAGGCGCTTTCGGTCTGGAACATGATCATTGCCATTACCTTCTTTCGCACTTCGCTGCCTCCGGAACTGCTGGAAGCGGCCCAACTGGATGGGTGCAGCGACATACAATATCTCGTCCGAATTGTCCTGCCGCTTTCAACGCCAATCATCGCCGTCATGTGCCTGTTCTACGCAGTGGGCCATTGGAACCAATACTTCAACGCGCTCATCTTCCTGGCCAACAAAGATCTTTTCCCGCTGCAGTTAATCCTGCGCGATATTCTGGTGGCCAATACCGTGGATCTCAATTTACTGGAAGATGCCAAAACGATGGCTGCTAAAGCCGGGATGCGCGATCTGCTCAAGTTTGCCCTGATTGTCGTCGCTTCCGGACCGGTCCTGATGATTTATCCCTTCGTTCAGAAGTATTTCGTCAAGGGATTAATGATTGGCGCCATAAAAGGCTGACCTCGTCGCATCTATCCAGACTCAAACCATTTTTGATTGAAAGGAGTTAACCTACTGATCAATTTCAGCAACCGCTAAAAGCCCAAAGCCGGCCTGGCCTACGACTGCCTGGCAGTCGTGCCAACCGGTGATCTGTCAATCAGATCCATGTTATCAACCGAACCGATGTCCTTTCCGTAATTTTCAGGAGGAATCCAATGAAAAAGAATCACCTGTATCCGATGATCAGCATCCTGGTCATCCTGACCTTCGTTCTTACCGCCTGCACACCCGCCGCCACTAAAACACCTGCCACTCTGCCGACCCTGGAACTCGC
>CAZPWU010000111.1:1905-6845 GCA_964590325.1 uncultured Anaerolineaceae bacterium
ACCACAGCACCGACTGCCGAACAGAAACCTACCGCCACCACAGCTCCCACAAAAGCGCCGGTCGCAGCCGCTGCGGTAGCCCCTGCCGGGACGTTCCCGATCGTTAAGGACAAAATTACCTTAACGGTCTTGTTAGTGCAAACCAACGGCGTCTCGGATTATGTGGACAACGAATTTACCAAGTGGTTGGAAGAAAAGACCAACATCCATCTGGAATTCGATATCGCACCGATGGCTCAAGCCGAAAACAGGCAGAAGCTGAATCTGGTGCTCGCCAGTGGGAAGCTCCCCGATATCATCATGAACTTCGCCATCCCGCTCGACCAGCAGCAGACTCTGGCTGACCAGGGCCTGATCATCCCCATGGACGACCTGATCGCCAAATACGGCGATGAATTTAACAAAGTCTTGAAAGAATTCCCTCAGATCAAGGATATCTTCACCCTGTCTGACGGCAAGATGTACTCGCTGCCGCACATCAACGACTGCTATCACTGCACGCTCTCGCAGAAAGCCTGGATCTACAAACCCTGGCTGGACAAACTGGGCTTGAAGATGCCCACCACCACCGACGAACTGGAACAGGTGCTGCTGGCCTTCAAAACCAAGGACCCCAACGGCAACGGCAAGGCCGATGAAGTTCCGTGGTCCGGCGCGCAAACCGGTTCCTGGCATGCCGCGCTCGACCAATTCATCATGAATGCCTTTGTCTATAACTCGAACCTTGGGACGGTCAACCACATGTATGTCGAGAATGGCAAGGTGAAAATGGCCTACGCCGAGCCGGGCTGGAAAGAGGGCCTCATCTACCTGAACAAGCTCTATAAAGAAGGCCTGATCGATCCGCAAGCCTTCACCAATGACATGACCATGCACAAGGCCATTGCCGAGAACCCCGGCGCAAATATCATGGGCTTCACCCAGGCCGGTTGGCCGGGTATGTTCCTGGATTGGATGGGTAAGAGTAATCGCTGGCAGGAATATGTTCCGGTTGCTCCATTGAAAGGCCCATCCGGATTACAGCAGAGCCCCATGAGTCCTTACGGGTTCGGATCGACTGGCGCTGCATTGATCTCCAAAACCAGCAAGTATCCCGAAGCAGCCTACCGCCTGATTGACCTGATGTACTCCTACGAAGCCACCATGCGCTCCGTGTATGGGCGTCCTGGGACTGAGTGGGAAGAATCAAAACCGGGCGCCGAATCCATCACCGGCACCGGGACTCCCCGCTACAATGTCCTGGTTCCCTGGTCTGAAGCAGAACAGTCCATCACCTGGCAGCAGGCGGCTCCGACCTACCGTTCGACAACCTTCCGCCTGGAGTGGCAGGAGTTCAATCCAGCAGATCCTCTGGAGCGCTACCTGTACCAATGGAGCCGGGATATCTACGCACCGTACGGAAAGCCCGAAATGGAGGTTCCACCCCTGGTCTTTAGCTCTGAGCAGTCCAAGCAGTTGGGTACGCTGTCCGCTGCGCTGATCACCTTCTCTGACCAGATGTTCGCCTCCTTTGTGACCGGCCAGGCGGATATCAACACCGGCTGGGATCAATACCTGGCTGATCTCAAGACCAACGGCCTGGATGAATTCTTGAAGATTTACCAGGCGGCTTACGACCTCAAGTTTAAGTAGAAGTAAGACCGGAGATCAAGTTACCCCATACCACATCCCCTTCTGGAGAGCTCCAGGAGGGGATATCTATCATCAAAAGGAGATTCTATGACCGCAAAACCAATTTCCGAGAAAGGCATGCAGTGGTTTCTCGATTCGCGCTTTGGCATGTTTATTCATTGGGGCCTGTACTCGATCCTGGCCAGGGGCGAATGGGTGATGCACGTTGAAAATATTCCGGTTGCGGAGTATGAAAAGCTTGTCCCCCAGTTTAACCCGGTCCGTTTCAATGCGGATGAATGGGTTAGCATCGCTGCGGATGCCGGCCAGAAGTATATGGTGATTACCAGCCGCCATCACGACGGTTTCAGCATGTATAACACCGCCCTGAGCGATTACAAGGTCACCAACACACCCTTCCGCCGTGACCCGTTGGAAGAACTGGCCCATGCCTGCGCCCGCCGCCCGGATATCAAGCTGGGCTTTTATTCCTCGCTGTTGGATTGGCACCACCCGGCCTACCGTTTCCGTGCGCAGAGCGGGTTGACCTGGTCCGATTATATAGGCTTCCTGCACGGGCAGGTACGTGAACTTTGCACCAACTTTGGCGAAATTGCCTGCTTATGGTTTGATGGACACTGGCCGCGCGCTCTGATTAACGAGGTGAACGCCCACTTTGCCCCCGGAGGCAGCTTTGAATATGATGCCCTGTACGACATGATCCATACTCTCCAACCGGATGCTTATATTCACAATAACCGGCATGATCAACCTCTGCCTGGCGAAGATGTGCAGGGCTTTGAGCAAGATTTACCGGGAGAGAACAGCGCTGGCTTCAACACCACTGAACTGTACGGCCTGGCGATGGAAGTTTGTATGACGATCAACGATAATTGGGGGGTCAACCAGGCAGACAACAACCATAAATCCACCCGGCGCTTGCTGCACAACCTCATAAAATCTGCCAGTATGAATGCTAACTACCTGCTCAACGTCGGTCCCACCGCCCTGGGTGAAATTCTACCGGTCCATGTTCAGCGGCTGCGTGAAATGGGTGCCTGGCTGCAGGTTAACGCCGAGGCGATCTATGGCACACGCGCTGGCATCATCACCACACCGGATGGTGTATCTACCCGTAAGGGCGATGTCCATTACATCCACGCCCTAAACTACAACGCCGACCGTGTTTACCTGGACAATGTTCCCGAAACAATCACCAGGGCAGCCTTATTGAAGGACGGCTCGGAATTGAATCTTGGGCGTGCAAATGGGCGGACCTATGTCACCGCCCCAGCCGAACAGCGCGACCCAATCGACACCGTTGTGGTACTTGCATAAATATTAGGGGTGAGTCCCTCAACCGAGGAAGAAGATATGCAAAACGATATCGTTCAACCCAGCGAAGCCCAGCAGGCCTGGATGAAGTTGGGATTCGGTCTGTTCATCCATTTTGGCCCCAACACCTTTGCCGGCGCAGCCTGGGGGGACGGTCGCTTCCCGGCCAGCCAATTTGCTCCTTCGCATCTGGATCCATCTCAATGGGCAGAAATGGCCGCAGAAGCTGGGATGCGTTATGCCGTCATGACGGCCAAACACCATGACGGTTTCTGCCTGTGGCCGAGTCAATTCACCGAATACAGTGTCAAAAACTCGCCTGACCAACCGGATGTGATCGACGCTTTCGTCAAAGCGTTCCGGAAGGCTGGGCTAAAAGTAGGCCTGTATTACTCCCTGTGGGACCGGAATTATCCTGCATATGAAGATGATGCTGCTTATGCAACTTACATGCGCAACCAGATTGCAGAACTGTTGACCAACTATGGTGAAATCCTGGAACTGTGGTTTGACGGCGGCTGGGATAAGGATCACCCCCACCGGCAGTGGATGTTTGAGCCAGAATGGGAGCAAGATCCCCATTCTGGCCTGTGCCACGGGGAGCGTTGGGAGTGGAAACGGCTGTATGATACGATCCACCAACTCCAGCCGAACTGCCTGGTAATAAAAAATTCCAGCAGTGATTGGCCAGGCGATGTACGCTATCACCCGCTGGATGGTCGCACCAGCGAACACTTCCATTTTGTCTGGCAAGAACAGGCCCGCGAGCCGCACCTTGACCCGGTGTTTGAGGACGATGCCGGGCAAAAGGTGTATTTGCCGCTTGAATTTTGCACCACCATCACCCCTGGATGGTTTTGGAATGAAAACCAGGGCTACTGCCATCCATCAGCCGCGACCATTTATGACTGGTATGCGACTGCCAGAGCCGCTCAAGCCAATTTTCTGCTTAATATTGGACCGAATAAAGCTGGTCTCCTCCCCGAGGTGCATCGTAAGTTCTTAAGACAGGCCGCCAGGCAAATAAACCAGGCTGACCCAATGATGGTATAAGCTGGCTATCTTCAGACAAAGGCTTTATCGATGAACCAGTCCTTATTTTCCTCAATGTTGATGCCTTTTCCATGGTAAATCCCGGAGACCCTCAGCTCATACAGGGTCTATTGAATTAGGAGGAGTTATGATCCCGCGAAAAGCCTTTTTCCCCCTTGTCTTGTGCTTGCTTGGGATTGTATTGGCGGGGTGCAACCTGCCGACCAGGTCCGTGCCAGCCGTGACGAACACACCAATCGTCGTGCTCCCAACCGGGACTACCGTCCCATCCGTGACAGCCGTCCCGACCGAGACTGCCGCCCCTACCGCAACGCCAACCAGCCTGCCCCCCTCGCCGACGCCCACCATCACACTAGTGCCGACAGCGGTGCCTACGAGCACCAACACACCCCTACCCCGCCTCAGTTCCGCCGCCTCTTCCCTTTCAAAGGCGCCCCGTATTGATGGTCCCTGGGATGAGTGGACGACGACTCAGTATCCGGTCAAGAACGTTGTCTTTGGCAGGTCAAACTGGACCAGTTCTCAGGACCTCCAGGCTTCGTATCGGGTCGGCTGGGATAGCCATTATTTGTATCTGGCAGTAAAAGTTTTCGATGACATTTACGCGCAGAATGCAACCGGGGCGAATCTCTATAAAGGCGACAGCATCGAAGTGCTCCTCTCGACCAACCCGGACGCCGACAGCCCCTCTCTGGGTCTTACCGCTACCGATTACCAGATTGGGATTTCGCCGGGCAGACCGGGCATCGGTCATAATATGGAAGCTTATCGTTGGTATCCTCAGACGAAGGCAGGCAGCCTGAGCAATGTGGCGATCGGGGCGGTCCCAATGACAGGCGGCTATCGGATAGAGTTTGCTATTCCCTGGTCCGTGTTTGGGATCACCCCTGCAAAAGGGCAGGTGTTCGGATTTGCCGTTTCGGTAAGCGATAACGACAACC
>CAZPWU010000112.1:0-6789 GCA_964590325.1 uncultured Anaerolineaceae bacterium
TTTGGTGGATTTGGATAACCCAAAAATCTACCCGCTGACGCCTGGGGTACCTGGTCTCAGCTTCGCTCACTATTCCGATTGGTTTATCTTTTTTAGCAGTGCTCAGACTTCTCAGGGCGATGAATAAGGCGATTACCGGCAGCCAGGCCCATAAAAGTATTTGCGAGATGCTTTTCAGGACCAGATTCCCGAGCCAGAGGATGTATGAAATTGGGACTACAATGGCTTCGCGAACAAAGTCTGTAAGTAAAATGGTCAGAACGACCACCAGGACCAGCAAGGGCACCAGGAGCAGCGCCAGCCGTTTAATATTCCCTGCCTCTACCTTCATGCCGGCCTCCCACAAGCATCTACAATCGCCGAGAGGCATTGAATGGCCTGGTGCTTTTCGAGGTTACCGGCAGCCTTCGACCCGTAACGCACCTCTTCGAAGAGCCGCGTGAGTCGCTGGATGGGTTCGCCAGGGAGCCCCTTTTCTGTCAGAAGCCTTTCGAATTCGCGCGGTGTCATGTCTTTGCCGCGCTTGATAGCGCGCTTCTTATACAAGACCCGGCTCATCTCGTAATAACAGCGCAACACGGTATCCTTGATATCGCCCCCGGCCTGTAGGGTGTCTAGCGCGGATTGGGCCTCGGTGGCTATATCTGCTAGGGTCTTATCGGGATGCTGACCGCGCTGTAGAAGGAGCCATAACAAGACGCCGACTAGCGCGGTCAGAAACAGAGCCAAGAATATACTGACTGACAGCACCAGCCAATGAGGAGGGTTGGGAACGAAGACTGACGGCGGTAGGAGCGTCGATGCACCCGGGGGCTGCAGGCCGCCACCTGGTTGATTTTCTGGGGCAGGCTTAGCCATGTTCCTAAACGCATATGCGATCAGGATAAATGCCAACACAAAAGGTAGCACCCGCATCAGTAATTTAAAAAACCTTTTCCGGGCATCGGGTGAGACAATCAGGTAAATAACGGTGATTGGGAACAACAGCCAGGCGAGGAACATGATCACCCGCATGGCTGTCAGCAATAAAGCTCCACTAGCGGAAGCTCCAGATGCCATCGGGGCATAAGGCAACGCCTCCTCCAGGGAGAATGGTTCACCAGGTAATAGATTGAGCCCAGGGAGGCTGACTGCTAAAAGCAGCATGGCGGTAACCGCGATGCCCGCGAAGAGCAGGATTCTGCGCTTAACAGTTTTTGGCATTGGGGGTACTTGGGTTCTGGTTATAGTCAAGGCCGCTTAACCGGACGTAGCCTTGATTATACAATAATTATAATTACTCGACTTTAGCAAGAGAAAGTGGCTCTACAAGAATTGTCGTGGTGAATCCCCGGCTTTGGGGTGTTGGCGGGTGTACGCCCGCCAACACCCCAATGCCGGATATTTCCGTAAGGTATCCCAAAAACCTAAGAAAGAAGGGATTAGTCTGAGTGGTTACGAGCCAGATACAGTCTCGCCAGTTTCCCGCTTGCGTTCAAGGATACGCTTCATCAGTTTGAGTCGGAAATGGTCAGCGCGCTCACGCTCATCCAGCGCGATCTGGATAAAGTCGCGCTCAGATTCAAGGCGTGGGATCAACAGGTGATCCAATGCATTCAAACGCCGGGATGTACGCTGGATTTCAGCAGCCAGGCGAGTGAGACGCAGCTCGCTTTCCGCAAGCTGGATGATAGCATCGATTTCATCTTCAAATGCCGAAGCAGCCTCATCGATCGTGGTCGAAGTGCCGGTCACAGAATAGCCTCTGTCCAGCATCGAGCGCGCCACCCGTTTCTGTTCAATATGGGGTACTTTAACACCCATCACGCTAGCGGTCGTCACGTCCAGAGGTAGTTCAGCACGCGATGCCAGTGCCGCCGAGTGCACTGCCTCGGTGCCGGCGATCGCCTCGGCCCGGGCCAAGGCCCGTCGAGCTTCAGAAGCTGCTTGCTGAAGCACGTCCGTGTGTTCCATGACTGTATCAGCGATGCGCATAAATTCCTTAAGCAAGGCAGTGCGCTTTTGCTCCAGCAGGTCGCGGCCTTGTGTAGCCAGCGTAATCTGTGTCTTGCGGGCCAGGAGCTCCATGCGGGTGCATGAGACGTTGCGCATTTAGAGGCCTCTTCCTTTACTTTTGCCCATGATATTTCTGTATATAGGCATTGGGGATGCGTTTCAGAAGCTCTGCTGGCATGGGCACCAACAGCTCCCAGGCGAGTCCGAGGGTTTCCAGGATATCCCGGTCGACCATCCCCTGCCCGACAAACATTTCCTCGAAGCGTTTGGCAAAAGCCAGCACCCGGCGGTCGTCAGCGGAAAGTGCTGCCTCGCCGATGATGGCGACCAACCGGCGCAGGTCGCGGCCCTCTGCATAGAGAGCATAAAGCTGGTCGGCAACGGAGCGGTGATCGGCGCGCGTCTTGCCCTCGCCGATACCGGCGTTCATCAGGCGTGAAAGCGAGGGCAGCACGTCGATAGGCGGATAAATCCCTTTGCGATGCAGATCGCGGCTCAGCACGATCTGGCCTTCGGAGATATATCCGGTCAGGTCCGGGATGGGATGGGTAATATCGTCGTCTGGCATGGTGAGGATCACCAGTTGGGTCATCGAGCCAGGGTTACCGCGTATACGACCTGAGCGTTCGTATAAGGAGGCCAGGTCCGAATACATATAACCGGGATAGCCGCGTCGCCCGGGGACCTCTTCGCTGGCAGCAGAGATCTCACGCAGGGCTTCACAGTAGTTGGTCATGTCGGTCAGGATCACCAGCACGTGGCGGTGATGGGTGAAAGCCAGGTATTCGGCGGTGGTCAGTGCAGCGCGCGGCGTTAGCAAGCGCTCGATGGTAGGATCGTCAGCGCGGTTGATAAACAACACAGTCCTATCCATGGCATTGCTAGCCCGGAACTGGTCCATAAAGAAAGTTACTTCGCGGTGTGTAATTCCCATCGCGGCAAATACCACTGCGAAGGGTTCGCTACTGCTGCCCTCAGCGTTGGCAACATGTGCCTGCGAAGCGATCTGCGCAGCCAGCTCATTTGCCGGTAAACCCGCCCCGGAGAAAATGGGTAGTTTCTGGCCGCGCGTCAGGGTGTTGAGGCCGTCAAGGGCTGAGATGCCGGTCTGGATGAATTCGCTGGGATGTGTGCGGATAGACGGGTTGATCGGCAACCCATTAATATCAAGAGAAAGCTCTGGGATGATGGGGGGACCACCATCAATAGGCAGGCCTGAGCCGTCCAGGACGCGACCCAGCATCGTTAGTGAGACGCCCAACCGCGCCACATCGCCCGTAAAGCGCACGCGCGTCTGTTCCAGGTCAAGGCCTGTGCTACCGAGAAAGATGCGCACCATGCACAGATGCCGGTCTACCTGCAACACCTGTCCAAGACGCAGTTTGCCGTCCGAGCCGATAATCTCGACAATCTCGTTATAAGCCACCCTGGCGGTGCGTTCCACGAAGATCAATGGTCCTTTGATCTGGGAAATCGTGCGGTATTCTGTAGTGATCAGGTTAGGCCTGGGGATCGTTTTCAGCATATCATTTCACTCCCATCTCCGCGAAATTGGCGCGAGCATGGTCCATGAGTGTCTTAATCACTTCTTCGGCAGTGTCTACCGGGAGCTCTTTCATGCGCGCAATCTCGGGGATCACCGGCAAGGTTGTGATCTGCGCTAGGGGTACCCCGGCCTCCAGGGCTGCCTGTGTGCGGTGGTAGAAATCCATGATCGCGGTAAGCATCCAATAGGCTTTGCCGATCGGGCAGAAACGATCTACTTCATGGTAGGCAGATTGCTGTAGGAAGTCTTCGCGCAGCATACGGGCAATGGCTAAGACGGCGCGCTCGGTCTCGGCCAGCGCGTCGGGCCCGACCAGTTGGACAATTTCGAGCAGTTCGGCTTCCCTCTGCAGCAATGCCATGGCTTCGCCGGTCAGCTCGGGCCAATTGTAGGCAACATTGCCTACATACCAGTCGCGGAAATCGTACAGGGAATAGCTGCGCGTCCAGTTGATGGCTGGGAAGTGCCGTCGGCGCGAGAGGTCATAGTCCAGCGCCCAGAAGGTGCCCACCATGCGCATCGAGTTCTGCGTCATCGGTTCAGAAAAGTCGCCACCAGGAGGCGATACCGCTCCCACCACGGTCACCGAGCCCGAACGGTGTTGCCCGTCCGTGCCTTCCAGACCTCCCAGGCAAATGACTCGGCCGGAGCGCTCATAGAATTCGGCCAGGCGGGCTGCCAGGTAAGCCGGATAGCCTTCCTCCCCGGGCATTTCTTCCAGGCGACCAGAAATCTCGCGCAAGGCCTCTCCCCAGCGGGAGGTGGAATCAGCTAGCATGAGCACGTCGTAGCCCATATCGCGGTAATACTCGGCAATGGTGATGCCAGTGTAGATGCTGGCCTCGCGCGCCGCGACAGGCATGTTCGAGGTGTTAGCGATAAGAACTGTACGCTGCATGAGAGGAGCCCCGGTGCGTGGATCTTCAAGCGTGGGGAATTCTTCCAGGACCTCGGTCATCTCGTTGCCGCGCTCGCCACAGCCCACGTAAACTACCACGTCCGCGTCTGCCCAACGCGACAGGCTGTGCTCTGTGACGGTCTTTCCGGTCCCAAAACCGCCGGGGATGATGGCTGAACCACCTTTGGCCACAGGGAAGAAGGTATCGATGATTCGGGTGCCGGTGATGAGGGGTGCGCGTGGCGCCAGGCGGGTGTGGACCGGGCGAGGCTGACGGACAGGCCAACGCTGGACGAGGGTTACCTCCAGGTGTTTAACCTTGCGGTCACCTTCTAGTTCGATCACAGCCACGACATCGTTGATCGTAAATTGACTAGCACGAATTGTAACCACCCGTCCGCGCTGACCGGGTGGGACCAGAATGCGATGTTCGATGGTTGGTGATTCTGGCACCACGCCTAGCAGGTCACCCGGACCGACATGGTCTCCGATGGCAGCGTGAGGGGTGAATTTCCACAAGGTTTGCTCAGGCAGTGGTGGCGCATTCACCCCCCGCTGTATAAATTCTCCGCTGAGATTTATCAGAGTCTCCAACGGTCGCTGAAGTCCGTCATACACCCGACCTAATAGACCTGGACCAAGATGGGCGACCAGTGGTCGACCGGTGCTGTATACCGGCTCCCCGACCCGGATGCCGGAGGTATCTTCGTAAACCTGGATGGTGGTGAGCTCACCCGCAAGGCGGATGACCTCCCCTACCAGACCCAGTTCGCCGACCTGGACAACGTCATACAAGCGTACGGCTTCCAGGCCGATTGCCCCCACCACAGGCCCGGCGATACGGATGACTTTGCCGGTTTGGCTACCAATATCATTCATCGATCGCTGACCTCACTCTCTTCACCTTTAAAGGTGATATGGAAACCGATCGCATGACGAATAATCTCCGCGATACGATAGCGATGTGAGATTTCAGTTCCTAACGGCTGACTGCCTGGGATGACCAGATAAGGCAGGTGCTCCGAAGATGCCAGTCGCTTCACCAGCGTCGGGTCCAGGTGCGCCATCAGACCGTCATCGACCGCCAGCAAGCCTACCTCTCCGGCGTCCAGCCATGCCCTGATCAAATCCTGGGCGGTCTCCACATCTGGCGCACCGTAAGCGTCAACACCAGCCAGTTGGAAGCCGGGGACTAAAGCGGGACGGGTAAGCACTAACAGGCGGCTCATGCTATAAACTCCAAATCAGCCTTGATTGAAGCGCTATTTAATCCCAGGTTGATCCCAAGCGCGATCCAGCGTATGTTGCTGACCTCGTTGATCTTCAGCGCCATATAGCCGAGCACCACACCGATACCCAACGGGTCTTTAGCGATCAAAGTAGACATCCATGCCAGGCGGAATCGTCTCAGTTGCTTTTCTAGATCGCTCAGGCGGTTGGACTTAGTATAGGCCTCCAGTCCGAGTCTTAGGGGTGGTTCATAGACCGTCCCTGCCAGTATATTAACCGCAGCCTCGACCGTATCTTGCCCCCCCGCTTGCGCTAGCAGAGTGAAAAGCAGGCGGCCTGGTCCAACCAGCAAACGGGTGAGATCACCCGTTTCAAACCGCTGGCTAATGATTTTGTGCTCTGCCGGAGCATGAGCAAAGCGCAGCACCGTCAGGATATTGGCAATGTCGGCATCAAGCTTCAAGGCCGATGACATCAGGTCGTCGGCATGAGAGTTTTCCAGGTATTGACTGGCTTCTCTGTAATACCATTGGTCCAGCGCCAGCTCCATCTCAAAGGTGTCAGCACCCGGGTGTTCAGCGCGTAGCTTTAGTAGCGGCTGAGCGATCGGCATGTTCATGCTGGCAAGCAGGTCGATGGCCCCGCGCGGCCCGGGTGAGCGAGTCAATTCGACCAGTGCGCTGTAATCCAGGTCACCGACTGGCAGCAAGATAGCGGGAATCTCACCGGCTGGGACATCTCTGGATAGGCCGCGCAAAATGGTTTTTAGGTTGAGTATATCGCTGGTGCGCAGCACGATGGCGACGATATCACCCGCTTCCCCGCTGTAGAATTGGCGCATCTTCCCCAGGGTGTTGATCAGATCATTGCGCAGGGCTTCGGCAATGCAATCCATGCCGGTAGTGCGCGCCAGTGCGGCTTCGATCGGTTTGCGGTATGCGGTGCTGGTGAGCGCGGTGATCAGCCCCTGCAGGCTGCCAGCCTCCGCCAGGGTTTCGATATCACGACGGGAGAGCAGCCTGGATTTCATCGCCCGCAGGCGGGCGTTGCCGTAGTCGTATTCAGCCATGCTGCCTCGATTCAGGGAGCAGTCTTACTGAGAGGCATGTCAGATGGTTTC
>CAZPWU010000113.1:0-6788 GCA_964590325.1 uncultured Anaerolineaceae bacterium
ACTGCACCAACGCTTGCGAAACCGGCCTGCACCGGTTTAGCCCACGCAGGTGGGCTTCGCAGTTGATGCTGCGATTTCAATCGCCAGCCGATTCCTCCCGCATACGCCATAATCCCCTTTATGGCTCTACGCCCATCAGTTGGAGCTGCTCTAGGCTGGGTGCGAAATCCGGGTGCCACTTCAGGCTTTCGCGCAGGTCGTCAACGGCACCGGCAGTGTCACCGAGGGCGGCTTTTGCCCGGGCGCGCCAGTAGAAGCTCTCCTCAATCGCCGGCTCACTCGAATGGATGATCGTCTCAGTAGCCAGGTTGATGACATCCTGGTAGCGACCGGTGAAAAAATAGGCGAAGTAAGGGCCGGTCTGGTACCACAGCATCCTCCAGGGGCGCATATTCTCTGGGATGGTCGGGTAGAGGGTAAAGGCCTGGTCATAGGCTTCTGCGGCCCCGGCATAGTCTTGCAGCTTGACCAGGTTGGTGCCGCGGTTATACCAGGCGAAGTACAGGTCGCGACCGGTCAGGGTAGCAATGTCGTCGGAGGCTTTCTGGGCCGCATAGCGGTAGTTATACACCTCATCGACCTGCGGACCGAGGATCGCCAGCACCTCAGTTTCGCGTTCCGGCGGGTATATGACCAGGTAGATGTCATCGAAGTTACGCCAGAAAGCCTCGAGCTCGTCATAAGGCACCGGCAGATCCGGCATAATATAAGAATCCTGGGCGGTAAGACGGCTTTTAGTGTCGTCATAGCCGCTCAGGACTTCATAATGACCCATCCAGCCATGACCAGGCACTTCGAAGCCTTTTTCGACCAGCACCGGGAAACCGGCAGCGATGAAGCGTTTGAGCAGCTCCAGGTCACCCCCCACGCGCACAATGGCCTTCAGACTTGTCTTTTCCTCGACGAAGGCTTCCATTTCATAGGGCATGACATTTTTATCACGCTCGTTGGGCTTAAGGTACGCGGCTGTATCGCGCTGATCGCCCCTCCAACCCCAGTAAGACAGCGCCATCGACAGGTTAGCTGGCCCGCAGTTATTCCACTTCTGGTATTCATGGATAATCCCAGTAAGCTTGACACTCTGCGGGATCGGCGTGGGTGTGAAAGTGGCTGTGGGAGAGGGTGCTGGGGTGGATGTCGGCCCGGGCACGGTTGGTGTGGCGGTGGAAGATGGGCTAGAAGTGGGTGTCAACGCCTGAAGCGTGGCACGGACAATGGAGGCCACCTGCTCTTTGGGAACGAAGACCGCCTGCTCAGGCGGGTTGATCGCATAGATGATCTGGGACTTTATATTATCGATCCGCCAGGCCAGTCGCTCGTGGATGGGTGGCAGATAATATAGAGCGACCCCCATTAAACACACTAAGGGTATACCGATCAAGAGAAACCATTGAAATCGGGCACGCATTGTGAGGATTATATCACCTTGGGGAAGTGGAGCGTGCCCTGAACACCCCCGCCACGCCGATCAGCACCAGCGCGCTACCGGCAATTGTCCAGCCGGTTATCGATTCGTGCAAAATGGCCCACCCCAGGATCACGGCAATGACCGGATTAATGTAAGCGTAGGTCATCACCAGGCTGGTCGGCAGCAGGCGCAGCGCCCGGACAAAAGAGGTAAAGGCAAACACCGAGCCGATAATCACCAGGTACCCCCAGGCGATCCAGGCTGCCGCGGTCGGAGTAGGTAGTGGCTCATGGCGCAGCAGGGCGATCAGGCCCAATGCCACACCGCCGCACAGGTGCTGGTAAGCCGAGCTAACCGTAGGTGCCAGCGTAATCGGGTTACGGCTTTGTAAAAGGCTACCGCTGCCCCAGCTAAGCGCTGCCAAAAGCAACCCAATGACCGAAAGCATATCGGCACGGACACCGTCGATAAGAACCGGTGCGGAAAGCAGACCGATGCCTGCGAAACCGATCAGCAGAGAGACGACTAAAATCCAAGATGGTGGACGGCGGTCGACGACGGCCTCGATCCCGGCAACCCAGATAGGCGTGGATCCGATGATCAACGCTGTCAACCCCGAGGCGGTGCGCTGCTCGGCCCAGGAGACCAATCCGTTCCCACCGAACCACAGCAGCACACCCGAGACAACCAGCAGCACAAACTCCCTTTTGGTAGGCTTGATGCGCTGACGACTGATGGCTGACCACAGCATAAGGATGCAACCGGCGATCAATACCCGGGAGGTAGCCAGCGTAAAAGGTGGAAAACCCGCTCCCTGGCGCACCGCAACTCGGATCGCCAGGTAGGTGCTCCCCCAGACTACATAAACGACAAATAAGTTAAGCAAACCTGCCCAGGACACAGCAATCTGCTGGCGGGGTTGAGCCTTGATCGCCTTTTCCATTGCTTCTACCTTCTCCTATAACTTGCTTTACTCTCTTCCCCATCCTGGTGTTCTCGCCCAGCACCCTCCTGGCGCAGTAAGGCTTCCTTGCGCGCCAGGCCCCAGCGATATCCACCCAATCCACCGTCGGAACGCACCACGCGGTGACAGGGAATAATCACCGAAACCGGGTTGGTGGCACAGGCGTGCCCAATAGCGCGTGCTGCGCCAGGCATACCAAGCTCAGCGGCAATTTCGCCGTAGGTGCGTGTTTCGCCATAAGGGATTGCCTGGAGGGCTTGCCAAACCTGTTTTTGAAAGGCGGTAGCGCGGACATCCAACGGCAGATCGAGGTGAGGCTGCTTACCCTCTACGTGACGCAATATGACGCTCACCCACTCCCTGAAAGCCATGTCGTCCCGGGAAATATGCGCCTGACTAAATTCGGAAGAGAGGCCTTGTTCCAGCTCGCCTTCGACATCGCCAAATTTAACCGCACAAATACCGCGTTCCGTCGCCGCGACCAACATTAAGCCGAGTGGGCACTGCACAACCGTATAATGGACCTCGGAACCCTGACCGCCGTTACGGTAGCTGCGGGGTGTCATACCCATTTGGGAAGCAGATTTGCTGTAAAGACGGCTGCTGGAACCAAACCCAGCCTCATATAAGGCACTATTGATCGGGCAACCGCCCCTGAGGGCAGCTTTAACCCGGTCCATCCGGCTAGCCTCGGCGTATTCTGCCGGGGAAATACCCACCACACTCTTGAACTGGCGCTGCAAGTGAGACGGACTGATCGCGAAGCGTATACCCAAGGCCTTCAGGGTCAGGGACTCGCTCAGATGGGTCTGGATATACCGGCAGATATCTCGCACAAGCTCCAGCTGTGGGAGACGAGGATTGATGAGGTCCGGGCTGCAACGCTTGCAGGGTTTGAAGCCAGCCTGCTCGGCAATATCCGGGAGAGCGAAAAAGAGCACCTTTTCACGCCTGGGTTTACGTGAAGAGCAGGAGGGACGGCAGTATATACCGGTTGATCGCACAGCATAGACAAAATTACCATCGAATGACACATCACGACTCAAAACGGCTTGCCAGCATTCGTCCTCGCTCAGCCAGGTGATATTATATGTATCAGTCATAACAAACTCTGGGTTCATCAGATGCCTCCTTGTGAAACCTATCCCTTAACGACAGTATCGACGCAGTTCATCGCCGTCGCCACCTCCTTCCCAAAACGGGAAATGGGATGGGGGTTAGTTATGGGCACAATTTTACGGGGGAAGGCATCCGAAATATATCCGAAACTTGCCCTCAAATCATAGCGGTTTAACGGATGCGGAAATTATAGCATGCAGAATAGAAGCGCAAGATACCATCTTACGCTACAAAAAATCCCCCTATTGCTCTTCCACTGGCGGAGCAGCCGGGCCGTAGTCCAACACCTCGAATCCCTGTGAACCGGCCTCGGTGCTGATAGTCCCTTTTTCCTGCATGGTTTCGATCAAACGGGCGGCGCGCGTATAACCAATACGCAGGCGGCGCTGCAACATGGAAATCGAGGCCCGTCCCTGCCTGCGCACCAGGTCGATTGACTCGTTCAGCAGGGGATCAACATCCTCCTCGGGCATCATATCATCCCACAGAGGCATCTGCTTAAGCGGCACACCCGCTGGCAGGGCATCCACAACCCCGCCAACGGCAGTCGGACCTGGCTCGGTGATACCGGCTGCGCTGCGCCAGTACGTCACCAGTCTTTGGATCTCATTATCGGAGACGAAAGCCCCTTGCAGGCGGATCGGGGCAGCCGCATCTGGGGCCTGGAAGAGCATATCGCCGCGCCCCAGTAAGCGCTCAGCCCCAGGTTGGTCCAGGATAACACGGCTGTCCACACCCGAAGCCACGGCAAAAGCCACACGCGCCGGGAAATTGGCCTTGATCAGCCCGGTCACCACATCCACCGAAGGTCGCTGGGTGGCGATGACCAGGTGGATTCCGGTGGCGCGTGCCAGTTGCGCCAGGCGGGTGATCGTGCGCTCAGTCTCGTCTGGGGTTAAAATCATCAGGTCAGCCAGCTCATCGATGACCACAACCAATCGTGGCAGCTTTTTCTCACCATGCGCCACCAGCTTGGCGTTGTATTCGCTGATATTGCGTGTTCCAGCTTGAGCCAGCTTGTGATAACGCTGGTCCATCTCGCGCAGCACCCACTGCAGGGCGCCAACCACGCGCTCCGTCTCCACCACCACCGGTGCCAGCAGGTGCGGGACACCGTTATATCCGGTCAGCTCTACCCGCTTCGGGTCGACCATGATCAGGCGCAGGTCATCAGGGATATTATTGAGCAGCAGACAACAGATGATCGCATTGACGCACACTGACTTGCCTGAGCCGGTCGCTCCGGCGATCAGCAGGTGGGGCATGATTGATAGGTCGGCTGCCGCCGCGTTGCCAGCGACATCCTGTCCAAGTGCAAAGCGCAACGGTGACTTCAGCCGTGTGAAGGCCTCGCTCTCGATCACATCACGCAAGGCTACAAGGGCAATCTCATCGTTGGGCACCTCAATCCCAACATACCCTTTACCAGGCACCGGAGCTTGCACACGGATCGTCTTGGCAGACAGTGCCAGCGCCAGGTCGTCGGCCAGGGCAGCGATTTTGCCCACCCGGACGCGGGTGCGCCCGGTACGCGTCTCGATGAAATCGGGCTCCACGCCAAACTGGGTGATCGTTGGACCACGGTTGATCTCGACCACATTCACCGGTGCGCCGAAAGAGGCTAGCGTCTCCTCGATCACGCGTGCCCGCTGGCGGTCGAATTCGTCGTCATAATTGACCTCACCACCCGATTCGAGGATCTCGTCGACGGGAGGTAAGACCCAGACCTTGGGCTGACCAGTAGGTAAGGGAAATGGACGAAGGCCAGCAGTAACTGTTGGGGCATGAGTCTGCACCGGTGGTTCTAGCGTTTCTTCCCCGGCGCGTGGGGAAGTAGCTGGTGAGAGTGTTACCTTATGAGCGTCCCCAACATGATTCCGACGCTCATCCCACCAGTCCTGCAGCCGGAGGACGAGCGGTGGCACCCAGCGGAACAGATCGACCACTGCCACGTCCAGGGTCAGGGTTAAGGCGATCAACAACCAGGCCAGGAGTACGATAGCCGCGCCACCCCAGTCCAGGTTTACCCGGAGAAATTCCAGGATAGCTGCGCCTGTGTAACCCCCGCCTCTACCAAGCCTGGCCAGGTCAAATGCTTGCTGGGATGTCGTGGGAAATGTAAAAAAGGAGAAGATCGTAAGCAAGTTAAGATAAAGCAGGACCAACCCGAGGACGCGTTCGACAGCCACCTGGGGGACACGTTCAAAGTTACGTAAAATCAGCCATAAGCCGACGACGATCAGGCCGAGGGGGAAAAGATAAGACCCCCAACCGAAAACCCGACTTAGGAATGACAGCCAGCTACCGGTTGCACCGCTGTGGTTAACAGAAAACAAGCTTAACAACGTGGGCAGCCCGATGAAAACGAGCACAACCCCGATGATATCGAGCTTACGATCGAGAGAAAGACCAACTGTCGCTGCAGGAATATGCGGCTGCGAGGTAGGTCCGGTTGATCTTGCGCGCGTCGATGAGGACCGACCAGCCTCCGCTGGAGGGAGGACCCTGGTCACCGGCGTTGATCGTTGGGATCTTTTGAACAACGCTGCAATCCTGGTGGGGATAGAGTTGCTGGGCCGCTTGCGCCGCGTCGAAACTTTACCGGTGGACTGAGCCTGGCGCCCGGATGACCTGCGAGTGGATTTTGCAGATTTTCGAGCCATGGTTTTTTCTGGTAATGATTATAGCATTTCTATTGGGGAGTGCTGTGTCTCCGACACAGACCCAATCTAATCAATGCCTTCAGAGACGATATCCTCCATAAGTTTAGCACCAATGTAGAAATTAGCATCAAGTTGTGAAGATTGGCGGATCAAAATAATACGCGCTATAATCGGTAATTAACTGACTGACTCAATTTCCTCACTACCAATCCATATGAAACAACTCCTCCAAAACCTCCGCGACGGCAAGGTCACCGTCACTGAAGTTCCCGTACCCACCCCACAGGCGGGAGAGGCATTGGTCCATACCGCTGTCTCCCTGGTCTCGGTTGGCACTGAGCGCATGGTCGTTGGATTTGGGAGTAAATCCCTGTTGGGTAAAATCCGCTCACGCCCTGACCTCGTGCGCCAGGTCTTTGACAAGGCCCGTCGCGAAGGCCCGTTCACAGCACTCGAGGCTGCATTCAACCGCCTCGACCAGCCTATGACCTTGGGCTATTCCTCAGCCGGCACCATCACCGCCGTGGGAGAAGGATTCCAGTATTTCAAGGTGGGCCAGCGCGTAGCCTGCGCCGGGGGCAACTACGCCGTACATGCCGAATATGCTGCCGTGCCGCGCAACCTGATGGCAGTC
>CAZPWU010000114.1:0-6750 GCA_964590325.1 uncultured Anaerolineaceae bacterium
TCGAGAATGCCAGCCTGTACCAGCAGGCCCAACAAGAGATCGCCGAGCGTAAGCGGATCGAGGGTGCGCTGCGTGAAAGCGAAGAACGTTATGCACTCGCTGTGCGGGGTGCCAATGACGGTCTGTGGGATTGGGATTTAAAAACTAATCAAATGTATTATTCCCCACGCTGGAAATCCATGCTTGGCTATAAGGAAGATGAAATCGGGAACAGTCCCAACGAATGGTTTAGCCGCGTCCATCCCGAGGATATTGAGAAAACCACGCTGGATACCTCCGCGCATATTAAAGGGGTGACATCTCACTTTGAGAACGAGCACCGCATGCTCCATAAGGATGGCACTTATCGCTGGATGCTCAACCGGGGTCTTGCTGTCTGGGATGCTAACGGGGTCGCTAACCGGATGGCCGGGTCTCAGACGGATATTACCGAGCGCAAGGTCGCTGAGCAGCGGTTGCTTCATGACGCAATTCATGATGCGCTGACCGGTTTGCCCAACCGAACTCTGCTCATGGACCGCTTGAGATTTGCGGTGGAACGCGCTAAGCGCCGCGAGGGTTATCTTTATGCTCTGCTATTCATGGACCTGGACCGCTTTAAGGACGTGAACGACAGCCTCGGTCATATGATGGGTGACCAGCTCTTGATCGAGACTGCGAAGATGCTGGCAGGGAACCTGCGACCGACTGATACTGTGGCGCGCCTCGGCGGGGACGAGTTCGTCGTGCTCCTGGAAGATATCAATAACATCAGCGACGCCACCACGTTGGCCGACCGGATCCAAAGAACGCTAAGCACATCCATACAATTGACCGGGCATCCGGTTTACATTACAGCCAGTATCGGGATCGTTTTAAGCGTCACCGGTTATCAACAGCCGGAGGATGTGCTTCGTGATGCCGACATCGCCATGTACCGCGCCAAAGCGCTCGGTAAGGACAGGTATGAGATCTTCGATCCGGCCATGCGTGACCGGATCATGGAGCGCCTGAAGCTTGAAAACGAACTGCGCCGGGCACTCGACCGTCGGGAGCTCGATGTTTTCTACCAGCCCATTGTATCGTTGAAGACAGGCCGGATAATTGGCCTCGAATCGCTGGTGCGCTGGCATCATCCGGAGCGCGGCCTGGTCCTGCCGAGAGAATTCATCCCTCTGGCGGAAGAAACTGGTTTAATCATCCCGCTTGACCGTTACGTCTTGCGCGAAGCCTGCCGCCAGATGCATGAATGGCACGCTCAAATGCCGACCGAACCCCCGTTGACAGTCAGTGTGAACATGTCTGGCAAGCAGTTCACACAGCCTGATTTGATCGAATCGATTGAGCTAATCCTGAAGGATACTAGCCTGGAGCCGTCCAGCTTGAACGTGGAGATTACCGAAAGCACCATCATGGAGGACCATGAGTACACCGCAAACGTTCTGTCTAAACTCCAGGCTTTGGGTGTGCAGGTGCAAATTGATGACTTTGGGGTCGGATACTCATCCCTGAGCTACCTGTCGCGCTTTCCCCTCAATGCTCTGAAAGTGGACCGGACCTTTATCAAATTAATGACTGAAGATAGTAATTATCTAAAAATCGTCCAGGCGATAGTTATGATGACCCACGGGCTGGGGATGGGTGTGATCGCTGAAGGGGTGGAAACGGAAAAACAGCTCACCCAGCTCAATGCGCTGGGGTGCGAATACGTTCAAGGGTATCTTCTCGCCGTGCCTCTGGACAGCCAAAAAGTGAAGGAACTGCTGGTAAAGACAGTCGCGGGCGAGAATATCCTCGCCCGGTTCCAAATAAATGCTCCTTAGTCCCCATTATATACTAGACAAATCACCAATTATCTATGCCTGCGGTGCCTGGAGATTTATGGCCACGGCGGTCTTCATCTTCCATGCGTTGGTCGCATTCGCAGGCGAATCCCTTATAGCAGTCTTCGCAGCAGTAATCACGCTCATCGACCACCAGGGGAACCCATGTAATTTCGACACCGCAGCTATCACACCAGACCGTATCTTCAATACGGACCATGGCCCTCTCCTTATTTCACCATATCCAGTTTACCTTTAACAATCAAGACCGAACATCCCGCATAATGAAGCAGCTTCCGTGAGACACTGCCCAGCAGCCAGCCTCTCACCTGGCTGAGGCCGCGCGATCCGGCTGCGATCAAATCAATAGGGTTTGCTTTTGCGTATTCGATGATTTCGGTCGCGGCATCACCGCGTTTGAGGATGCTGGTAGCTTGCACGCCTGAAGATTTCAGCGCTTCCACGCTTTCAGCCAGGAGCGCCTGACCTTCATGTTCCTCTGCCTCTGCCTGCTGGAGGGCGATCTCTTCATCTTCGCGTGACGGCAGCGGTGGGATGACCTCCGGTCCTACGGGCCAGGGGCGCACGACGTAATCGGGTGGCATCAGCGGGGGTAATACGTGCATCACTTGCACCTCGGTGCCGCGTGGGAGGGGAAAACCGGTCAGGTATTTCACGACCTGCTGGCCGTGGGCCGATCCATCGTTAACCAGCAAGACTCGCCGCAATCCCGTGTAGGGCAGACGCACGACCAGCACCGGCTGGTGGGCATACTCTACCACCTGTTGAGCCACACCTCCCAGCAAAATGCCGAGCGTAGCACGCAGCCCCTTCGCGCCCAGGACGATCAAATCGGGATTCTCTTCGTCCGCGAGCCTGGTCAACGCCTCAGCCGGATGGCCTTGCAGTAGACCGGTTTTCACCTCTACCCCTTTTTCTCGCAGCAGGCTCCGGGTTTTATCCAATGCGACCTGCAGTGTCGTCTGACTGACGGTTCGGCGTTTGGTAAGCACAGCCAGTACGGTAATAGAGCTCGCTGGCGGTAGAGGTAAGTCGCACAGCAGGGTCGTAGCAGCTTGTGAGTGCTCGGAACCGTCGACAGCCAGGAAGATCTTCAGTGGATTTCGTGATTTTGATTGTTCCATATCACTTAAGCCTCGACTGGGTAATAACACAGGCCGGCTGTGCCCGGCCCACTGTGTACTGCCAGAGCCGGCGACAGTTCGGCGATGAGCGACTCGACGCAGGTCAGGCGGTCTTCCACCATTTGCTTAATTTTTTCAACTTCCTGCCGCGCGCCAGCGTGGACGTAGGCGATCTTGATTTTGCCTTTCGGTCCTACTGCTTCTTCCACCATGTCGACCATGGCCTGGTAAGCGCGGTTGCGGCTGCGGACCTGGCCGAGGGGTACGATCTCGCCATCGTCCATACCGATGAGCGGCTTGATGTTGAGGAGCGTCCCCACCAGGTGGGTAGCGCGGCCGATGCGCCCACCCATATACAAGTATTTGAGGGTATCGGCTGTCTGGATCATGTGCGTGATTGGGATCATTGACTTGACCAGGTTGACGATGTCGTCCAGGCTTTTCCCCGCCAGCGCGGCCCGGGCAGCCTCGATCACCATCCAACCCTGGCACAAGGACACATTGCGCGTGTCAATCACCTCAATCCTGAGGTTCGGCAGGCGCTCTTGGGCCATGGATTGGGCTACCTTGGCGGCTTGATAGGCACCACTGCCCTTGGAGGTCATGTGGATGCTGACGATCTCCTGCACGCCCTGCTGATTGGCCAGGCTTTCGTACTGCGTCAGGTAATCGCCAGGGCCGGGGCTGGCTGTTGTGGGCAGGAATTTTGCTGTCTCCAGCCAGCGCAGGAACTCATCCCGCTGGATCGTGACCAGGTCGCGTAGCACCTCCTGGCCGCGGTGGATGTAGTAGGCTACCCAGTGAATGTTTAAAGCTTTGATGATCGCTTCAGGGATACTGGCGCAGCTATCGGTCAGCACAGCAACGTTAGGCATGAAATACACCTCCTAGGGGTAAGGAGAAAAGAGTTTCTCTTTTTCAGGGGGCAGCAGTCTAACCATATCGCTTCATGAACTCATCAGCCAGCATCCATATTTCCGCGCGCCGCGAGGTGAGTAAGTGATGGCTGTGCATGGATGCTGGGTTGTATGTCCAGATCAGTACCCAGGAATAAAAGTTCTCCCAGAACTCGCCAAAAGCCCCGAAGGGCCTGTAGTAAGGGAGCACCATGAAACCCAGCCGTTGCATCAAGTATACCCCACCTGGGTGGCTGCCGTCCTGTGAAATTAAGATCGTTACCCCCCCAACAACCTGGAGGTCGGCCAGGTTGGGATAGTGTTTCATCCATTCGGCCACGGCGCGATATGAATGGATCAGCAGGCGCGAGGTACGAAGCCCCCAGGTCACGTCCGCGCCAGATGGAGGAATGGGAGGGACATGTTGATTCCACAGGTGCAGTTCCAATTCCGGAGCACCCGCTTTTACCTCACGTTCAGGGAACTGCAGGTTGCGGGGCACTTTTGTGAGCCGCAGGCGCAGGATACAGTCTTTATCATCATAAAATTCGAAGACCCGAAGCCTCCGGCTTAGAAAGGCATCGAAACGACGGACAATGGCACGCACGGTTTATCGTCCGCCGATCAGCATGATACCGATGACTACCAGGAAGGTACCCAACCATTGGGCCGGTGAAATCTGTTCGTGGAAAAGTAATCTGGCTGCCAACACCTGCACGCCGATCACCGTCATCCCGGTCGTGACCGGAAAAGCCACATGCAGGGGGATAAATAGCAGGAGGCCTGTCAGCGTGAGCACGGTGATAAAGCCGGCGATGTTGCCGATGACTTGCCAGGTGAGGAAACTTCGCCAGGTCGGGTTGGTGACAGAAAATTTAAAACTGGCGTTGGCGATGACGTTAAAGAGCAGGTTCGCGCTGAACAGCACCAGCATCTCGGTGACGTTTCTCGCGGGGAGAGTTTGAGTAACGGTTCGTAAATTCACACGAAACATGTAAACACCTCCAGTTTTTCATCAAACATAGTCAGTCTTACAAGATGCTTGTTGATGTCGTTTAGCAGCTTCCCTGACCTCTGGTGATACTAGCCTCTCTGACTATTGGATACATCCAGCGGGGTCAACCAGGACTGCCACCAGGGGCGGGCTTTCACGGGCCAGTGGGCGATCTCCTGGCGAGCGATCTCATACCCCCGATCAATTGCCTCATCGGTGTGGCTGAAGTCCCAAAATTCGAACGGTATGACTCCCCGCAGTTGGATATAGCGTACCGGCACGCGGCGTGCCTTTGCCAGGGCCAGCTCCAGATCGATCTGGCGCTGCTCGATCGTCTGGGCCAGCTTCATGAAAAACGGGCTAAACCCGGTCACCGCGCCGGGCACATCTCGCTCATCAACCAGGCCCAGGGCGATGATCTCGGTGGCTCCCTGCGATAGGGCTGGCTCGATGGGTAGATTGCTGACGAGGCCGCCATCGATCAGGTACTGTCCGTTGACCCGCAGCGGTCGAGTCCACGGCGGCAGCGCGGTGGAAGCGACGACGCCCTCCAGGATGGTCCGTTCAAGATCGGTCCCATACAGAATAGGACGGCCGGCGTTCAGGTCGGCGGCGACCAGGATTAAGCGCACGCCGTGGATGTCTTTAAAGCGTAGCTCGGGTGGCAGGCCATTGCCGATGAAAAAATTACGCATCCGGTGGTTGATTTGACCTCCGGATCGGTTGAACAGCGTGCGGATGGTCAGCCATAGATAGTTTGACGGCAGCAGATCCGCGCGGATGGCATCCTGCCAAACCCCAACCAGCGCAGTGAGGCTTTCTTGATTAAAACCACGCAACGCTAGAAAAGTTGCGTTCGCCGCCCCGATTGAGGTGCCCACCCATAGATCGGGTCGATAACCAGCTTCCAACAGAGCACGCAGCGCGCCGACCTGCAGCGCACCGCGCGACCCGCCCCCACCCAGGACAAAGGCCAGTTGCTTTTTCATCGCTCTCCTCATTGACCGGTCGCAGGCAACCGGCTAACAGACATTGGCAGCCTTTTTAGCTGCTGGCTATCCCCGGGGATAGCATCGCCTCTTCTCGGTGCTCCGGCAGGATTCCGCTAAAAAACAGTGCGGCGACCCGCTGGGCAATATCCTCCGGGGTGAGGAGGGGTAATGGCGTCCCAGGCATCACCTGCTGGCTTAATACGAAGGTCAGCAGCCCCCCGATAAAAACGCGCGCCGTGAAGAGGGGGTCCTCCAGTCCCGGGATCATGACCGAAAGAAATTTACTAAAAGCGTTGACGCCTGTGCTCACCATGCGGTGGTAGGCGCGCTGCAACAGGGGATGGCTGATCCCCTCGCCGACGATTAACCTGAGCAAGGCTACCCGGCGCTCATCGCGGAAGAACCGTAGGAACTGGAGCGCTAGGAATTCCAGGTTGCGTCTTGGATCGGCTTCAGGATACCGCCCGGCGCGGCTGACAACATGTGCGTTGAGCTGGTGGACCAGCTCATTCATCGGATTCTCCTGGAGCAGTTCTCTCAGTAATGCTTCCTTGGTGGCGAATTGACTATAGAGGGTGGCCCGGGCCACGCCGGCACGGGCGGCAATCTCTGTCATGGTCGCGCCGTGATAGCTCTTCTGGCTGAAGACCTTTAAAGCCGCCGCGAGGATCTCGCGGCGGCGTGGGCTATCGCCGGTAGCTGAATCGGGGATACCGGCGGCATCGAAGAGGTCTCTTTTGCTGTGGAAATAACGGTAAAATGTGGCTGGAGCTACACCGGCAGACTGGCAGATTTCAGCCACGGTGGTGCCAATATAACCTTGATGCTTGAAACATTCGGCCGCGGCTTTGAGGATGCGTTGACGAATCTCTTCGGACATAGTCTTGATACCCCTGGAATGAGAGAGAGATTAGACATACC
>CAZPWU010000115.1:0-6750 GCA_964590325.1 uncultured Anaerolineaceae bacterium
GAGCTGCTCTAGCATTTCGGGTGTCGGTCCACAGCCGCCATCGCCATATCCAAACTCCATCAGGCTTTCGCGAGCTCGTTCGTGCTCCTTAAAGTTACTGACATTATGCAGGACATCACGGACATCCGCCATGGCGTTATAAGTGTCGACCGGCAGGAAGTGCGCCAACACTCGACTGCCATCCAGCCCTTCCCAAAGGAAGGTGTGGTTGGCAGGTTTATTAAACTGGTTCCAGGATAATTTTTGGGTGATGAAATATTGGATGCCGACACCGCGCAGGATCTGCGGTAGCACAGCTGAATAACCAAAGGCATCCGGACTCCAAAATTCATTACAGGTCAATCCAAATTCCTGCTGGAAGAAGCGCTGACCGTGCAGGAACTGCCGTACGAGCGATTCACCGGAGGTCAGGTTGCAATCCGGTTCAACCCATGTCCCCCCGACAGGCACGAAACGCCCATCCTTCACGTGCTCAGTCATTTGTTGATAGAGCGCAGGCTGGGATTCTTTCATCCATGCATATTGCTGTGCCTGCGAACAGGCGAACTTATAATCTGGATAATCATCCATTAATCGCAGAGCGGTAGAAAAAGTCCGGTAGCACTTGCGCTGGGTCTCAGCCAGTGGCCACAGCCAGGCTGTATCAATGTGGGCATGACCGATGGCCGATATTTGGTGCTGGCTGTCGCCGTTGTGATCCGAGAAAAATTCAACTGCAATTTCGCGCGCCCTGGGCCAGGTGTTTCGATCGTCGAGGTTGCACATGTTCACCATCCGGTTGGCTGCATAAAGCGCCTGGCCGGCGCGGGGTGTGTTGGCGGGTAAATGCTGGGCCATGTCCGCAATAATGACAAAGTCCCACAGTAAATCCCAGGCTTCGTGGTCAAACACCGCGATCTCAGCCTGCTTGAGCGGGAAGATGTTGAGCGGATCAATGCCGAACAACGTGTTGCAAGCCATTTCGACATACAGGGATATCCGCTCTCCCCCACGTGCGGAGGCTGCCAATCGATATGCGGAGCGGATTGGCCTGCGCTCATTGAAACTCGGACCCGATCCGGTCAAGCCCTGGACTGGCTGCCCATCCCGCCAGACGCAGGCTTCGGATGATGAGTCCCACAAAAAGTGAACCTCCTGACCAGCCCATTCCGAGGGGATGAGAATATCGACTTTAAACCAGTGCGTGGACCAGGCTGCTCCGAACACTTCGCCTACCTGTGTGAGATGAAAGCCGCCGCTGAGCACC
The DNA here is from genome assembly GCA_964590325.1 of uncultured Anaerolineaceae bacterium. GTDB lineage: Bacteria > Chloroflexota > Anaerolineae > Anaerolineales > UBA4823 > CAZPWU01. The sequence continues at coordinate 1,247 of CAZPWU010000115.1, forward strand.
TCAGCATAAGGTATTCGGTCTGGAGCAGAATAAACAGAGAGCGAAACCGGGGCGCGCTGTGGATAAATCCGCCCACGCAAGCCTCTTTCTGAAGCGAAGAGTTGCAATCGCTGGCGGGTGATTTCAGGATGTTTTTGCATGATATTTCTCCTCTTATAACTTCAGGTGGGTTTCCGAATACTCTCATATAGTTCAGAAAAAGGTTGCCGATAGAGGTGCATTGGTGAAATAATCTTGGCGCTAAACGGTTTCAAACGCAAGCTAAAACTCATTTCCTTAGGCTCAATCAGATATTGCGGAAGCGGTCCAGGTCCACAACTGTTGCTCCCCAGCCCCGATTGCAGGATATCCATATTCAAGGTCACCTCATTACGCCGCATTAACTCATAAGTATGCTGAGCCTCAGTCAGGTCCGAAGCGGTGTAGTGATGTGCGCTCACATTCAACAAGGGCATGCCAATGACCATAAAGCCCAGGCCGCGCAGATCAGTCAGGGTCGCCCAGCGCATATCAGACTTATTGCCGTTCTCTTGAGGCATGATGTAGTTTACAAACTGGTCATCCACTGAGCCGATATACACACCGATCCTGGCAGACTCTTTCCGGTCAATGTAACTTTCGTGGGGTCCGCGACCGTACCAGGTGAAGCGGTCTAATATACCCGGCAAGACCATTTGCAGACCCAGGCGTGGTAGATTTGGCAATGGGTTGAGCGGGATAAAACGTGTATTGATGACAATATCCCCACTGCCATATATCGCATAATGATATTCACAGCGGCAAGCGGGAGGCAATGAGTATCCTGCCAGGATCGCACTGACTTTTATGTGTATGAGTTCAGGACGATCTGCATCCACATCAACCCGCTCAATTCGGTGCACCAGCCGGTCCAGACCTGCCTGTCGCCACTCCTTGGCAATATGGACGTCATTATCAGTTGGCGCACGCCATAAATTCAAGCGTGGACCAATCGTAAGGAGGGGTGTGTCCTGGTATTCCCAGGCAGTCAGGAGGCCGCGCACTCGGTCGAAGGTGCACCGGAACTCCTCCCCTTCAATATTGATCTCGCTTGGTGAAGATTGATAAGAGAGCAATGGGATATGGTAAATATTTTTCTCAGGGAGTGAGGGTGCTGTTAATGGCAGCTGGAACTGTGCCCAGGCAACTTCATAACCATTCCTGGCCCAGGGAGTATCCTCAGCCAGAGCAAAGCTTAGATTAAGCCAGTAACTCGCCCCATATATTGGCTCAGGCAGGCGGTATGGCAGCGTCACTGGTAATGTCCCACCTGCATTAATATCTAGGATTGGAAGTGTCCCTTGCTGGAGAATTTCGTCATCCTGGAGGAGCTTCCAAGTTCCTGTCAGACGCCGGAGAGATGAAAATGCATATCTGTTCGAGATATTGAGCTTTCCAGCCAATAAATCCACTGCCTCAACCGCTACGGGTTCGAGGATCTTCTTGTACTCGATTAAACCGGTATGTGGAATCCGGTCTGGGAAATTTAAACCGTCAATGCAGAAATTCCCATCGTTGGGCATATCCCCAAAATCACCACCATAAGCAAACCATTCTTCCCCCGAAGCCGTATGTTGGCGGATGCTGTGGTCTACCCACTCCCACACACAGCCACCCATCAAGCGTGGATATTTACGGATTGCTTCCCAATACTCTCTAAGGTTGCCGGGACCGTTGCCCATGGCATGGGCATACTCGCACATGAAAAATGGTCGTGGGTCATCCTGGCGCTGTCCCTCGCTGATTAGCTTGTCCACCAGTGGATACATCACGCTGATAATGTCAACTACCAGGCGGTCCCCTGCCCCCTCATAGTGGATCAGGCGTGTCGGGTCAGCCTGACGGATCCAGGCTGCCATTGCATCGTGATTTGTACCATAACCCGCTTCGTTACCTAAAGACCAGATGATCACCGAGGGATGATTTTTATCCCTCTCAACCATACGGATAGCGCGGTCGAGATAAGCTGCCTGCCAATCCGGGTCATTCGACAATTTTGATATATCCCCAGTTAATGCCATTCCGTGGCATTCCAGGTCGGCTTCGTCGATCACATACAAACCGTACTCATCGCATAGATCAAGCCAGCGTGGGTCATCCGGATAATGGGAGGTGCGTACCGCGTTGATATTATACTGCTTCATCATCGTGATATCGGTCACCATTGAATCCAGCGACACAGCATGCCCCAAATCCGGATGCGTCTCGTGACGGTTCACCCCCTGTAGCTTGATTGGGACCCCATTAACAATGAAGCAGCCTTCCTTTACCTCCACCTGACGGAAGCCCACCCTGTACCGTTGGACTTCTAAAATAGAACCATCTGGTTTCTTTAATTCAAGTAACAGGTTAAACAGATTGGGCTCTTCTGCCGACCAAAGTCGCACGTTTTGCACTGGTATCTGTGCTTCGAGGACAGTCTCCTGATCCGCTTCCAGGTCTGACGTAGAACCTACCTGTCCCTCATAAATCTGATAACCATCTGAGTCTAACAGACACGCCGAAACAGCATGACCATGGGCTAGCTGGTCTGTATAGTTCTTTAATAAGATTTTTAAGCCCAAGCGGCATGGGCATAGCCCGTATCCAATTGAGTCTGGATACTCACATCCCGGATATGGATGCCTGGAGTGGCGATCAGATATACATCCCGGAAGATGCCGCTTAACCGCCACATGTCCTGGTCTTCAAGATAGCTTCCATCCGACCATTGAAAGACCTGGACTGCCAGACTGTTGTTACCCGGACGGATGAAAGGGGTGATATTATATTCAGAAGGGAGATGAGCACCCTGGCTGTAACCGACCCATAATCCATTGATCCATACGTAGAAGGCAGAATCCACCCCATCGAAAACCAAGAACACTTGCATGCCTTCCCATTCAGTCGGGATATAGAAATTTCTTCTAAATAATCCAACCGGGTTATCTTGAGGCACATGGGGTGGGTCTGCCGGATAGGGGTAAGCAACGTTTGTATATTGATGCCTGCCATATCCAAGCATCTGCCAGTTGCTGGGGACGGGGATAGTATCCCAATCGCTCGTATCTATTGATTTACCTTGAAAGCCCTCCGGGGCATCCCTCGGTGAGGTCACATATTTAAAGGACCATCTACCATTCAGTAGTTTATAAAAAGGTGAAGCACCTCTATCACCGGATATCGCGCTGGCTTTATCAGGATACGGGATGATTGTGGTGTGTGGGGCTTCACGATTGCGTGAAAGGACATGAGGATTCTCCCAATCGGGAAGACCCTCGTATGAGGTTTTGGTAAGTTCCTGGGAGTTCATGATAGGTATAGGGATTTTATTTCTTTCGTGATTTTAGATATTTTAAGTTACGGTCGGTTAGGTCAACCCTTTGGGCAACACATGCCGCAGAACGCAAGCCATCCTCAGGCGTATTAAATACATAATCGAGCATCTTTTCCACCGATGTGGTCGCCACATGGATGCGTGTATCCGAAGAAGCGTAATAGATCAGCATCTCCCCGTTTTGACGTAGTACAACGCCATTACTGAACACTACATTCGATACGTCTCCTACTCGTTCTGCGCCATAGGGAGCCAGGAAGTAACCCGCCGGTCGACGGACGACTTTCCAGGGCTCGTGAAGGTCGCTCAGGTAGACATATAGGACGTAGCGTAGACCCGCCGCGGTGTTGCGCACTCCATGGGCAATGTGCAGCCAGCCGGCCTTGGTCTTGATTGGGGCAGAGCCTTCTCCATTTTTTGCCTCTTTAATGGTGTGATACACACGTGGCTCGATGGTGATTTCGTCCTCGATCACAGCCGGCTGCATACTACTAGAAAGACCCCAGCCGATCCCCCCTCCGCTCCCAGCCTGGATGAACTCGTCCTGTGGACGGGTGTAAAAGGCATACTGCCCATTGATGAACTCCGGATGCAAGACCACATTGCGCTGCTGAGGAGAACGGGTTTTCAGGTCTGGGAGTCTTTCCCAAACCTGCAGGTCCCTGGTGCGGGCAATGCCGCACTGAGCCACAGCGCTGCTCATATCGCCCGGGGTTGTGTCCGGGTCTTTGCGTTCAGTGCAGAATAACCCATATATCCAACCGTCGTCGTGCCTGACCAGGCGCATGTCATACACATTGGTATCCGGGTTATCGGTCTCTGGCATCTGCACCGGGTAATCCCAAAAACGGAAGCCATCGATCCCGCTGGTGCTCTCAGCAACTGCAAAGAATGATTTGCGATCATACCCTTCTACCCGGCAAATCAGGTATATTTTCTTATCCAGCTCAATTGCCCCAGGATTGAAGACTGCATTAATCCCCATCCGTTCGATCAGGTATGGGTTCGTCTTCGGGTTCAGATCGTAACGCCAGGTGAGAGGTGTATGCGCAGCCGTTAATACCGGATAACGGTAGCGGTCGAATAACCCGTTTGACCAATCAGGATCGCGCTCATTCTTGAGTGCGAGTAGCGTAGTTTGTGCAGCAACCAGACGATCAAGTCTATCTTGAAAGTCAGCCTCAGCCATATCGCCTCCCCTTACCGGTTATAATGAGATTGAGCTTTCACAATGTATCATGCCAGTTATCCAGTGTCAAGAGTTTGACATTTTGACTTTTAAAAAGAAGTATGTTAAGATTTGTGAAGGTTCTCACTTTTAAATTCTCAGCATTAGGATTATCCATAAACAAGCATTATATATCCCACCCCTTGGTCGAGTTGGCTCGATTAACATTGGGGTTTTATAATGGTTTATAGGATCATAAAGTAATTTACTTTGCTTAAAATAAATATGGACAGTATATTGCTATCAGAAATGGATATTCCAGAGACAGCCAAACTATATCTAGAGCTTATCCATTTTCTAAAAGAAACCACTCACGATCCTTACTACCAATTCGATCAACCACCGTTGATAGATAATATGATATCCTATCTGACGGATGATTATAAAAATCCCCAAACCCGTATTTACATCGTTAAAGACGATAATGCAATCGTCGGTATCGCGGTAGGACGCATTATTCCTTGCCAGCCACCCTTTAAAGAAAAGAGGATTGGTCTACTCGCTGAGGCGTATATCCAACCGGCCTATCGAGGTAAAGGACTTATGAAAGAGATGGAGGCAATGCTGTTGGAATTCTTCAAACAAAACAATGTCTCCTATGTCGAATTAACTGTTCTTTCATCCAATGAACCTGGTAAGAAAACCTGGACGGCACTGGGTTATCAGACATTTAGAGAATATATGCGGAAAAAATTATAAAAGGCGTCAGACCATGGGAAAAGCTGCTGTCAATGATCTTATAGACCAATACCAAAAAGCCTTCAAAATGCTGGTTGCCGAAATGGAGCGGTTCGATGATCATCAATGGGTGACCGGGATTGACAATTTCCAGGTGCCGGTGAAATTGACCATACATATCCTCGATTGCCTGGATTACTATTTCTCCGGGAAGACTGACAACCAGTATCATTGGGGTTATCGCTTTGGGGGTGGTTGGTGGGA
>CAZPWU010000116.1:0-6729 GCA_964590325.1 uncultured Anaerolineaceae bacterium
TGGCATCCCCGAAACGCAGCTTGGTGACGATCGTCACTTTTGCGCCGCTCTCCTGGGCTAGCAGTGCCGCGCTGGCACCCGCCCCTCCGCCCCCCACCACCAGCACATCGGTCTCAAATTCGGGGCGGCTCAGATCAAACCCCGTGCTGACATGGGGTCGCCCCTCAATAACAGTAGCCAGCTCGTGCGGGGTACGCTCCCCTTTGGAAATACCGACCCGGATTTCGCGCATATTTTCGGTAATATAATCCGGGTGAAAGCCATTCAAGACCTTCTCGCGCTCCTCTAAAGACATAGAGGGAAAACGCTCCTTGATCCGCTGTGGGCGGGTGGCCTCGACGACTTTAATCAGTTCAAGCATTTCAGGGGTGTAAGTCATAATTTCCTCTAAGAAAGCCGAACGTTATTCTACGGCTCGACGTAGCGCGCTTTATAACGCTCCTTCAGGGCATTCATCTCCATGACCTTGAGCTCGGACAACTCGGAGTCAAATTTTCCGACCTGGATTTCCTCCACCCTTACACTGAGATGTTCCGAACGCGGTGCCAGGTAGCGCCCATACAACCGCCTGGCCAGGATGGCGATGTTATACTGCGGCTCTTCAGCCGGGCAGCGCGCAGCGCACAGGCCACACATGATGCAGTCGAAGGACAAGTTTGCGACCGCCGCGATATCACCGCGCATGGCGGATGCCATGTAACCCTTAACGTTCAGCTCTTGAGGGCAGGCTTTAGTGCAGGTTCCGCACCCCAGACAGTGCAGCAACTCAGGATAAGTCTTAAAAAGTGAGGCTGGCACTGGTTCGAGTTGTCTGATGTCATAGCTGGCACGTTTAGCAGGGAAGAACGGGATCTGACCAAGGTACATCTCCGGGCGGACTACAGTCTGACAAGCCAACCCGAAATAAAGCTTAGGATCATCCTTGATGCGGTAAACGGTCGCGCAGGCCCCGCAAAAACCGCCCCGGCAGCCTGCGCCGCGCACCAGTGTGTAACCGGCCCACTCCATAGCCTTCATAATCGTCAGACTGAGCGGCACGTCATAACGTTTGCCCATAATGTAGATCGGTACTAGCTCGGTATCTACTGCCATTTCTTTCTCCTAGCATTCAGCAGTCAGCATCAGCATAAATAAATGATATCCTCTCAGTATTACCTAACTGACTGATTACCCAATACCCTATTCTCTACTCTCCTACCTCCGTCCACTCATCCGCCTTGAAGGTGACCAAAGGCAGCGGCTCCTCATAGCTACGACCTGGAACATATTCGAAGGCTGCCTGGAGGCGCTGACCAATGGCGCGGAAGACGATGCCAACCGGCAGCTCCGCCGGACAGGCCTCTGTACACATACCACACCCAACGCATGACAAAGCCATGTGGTTTAACCTGGTCAGATGGAACAGCATGGTATCAGCCGGCATCCGGTAAGCGCCTTTCTGCCTGGCCCAATTTATGAACTGCATCGGTTCGTGGTCGAAGATGGCGCTCTTGAAAACGCAGGTCTTGCAGAAACAGATCGGGCAGACGGTCATGCAATTATGGCAGCGGATACAGGCGGTAAACACACCATCGATGCCATCCTCACTCACCAGTCGTTCCCGAATCTTTACGAACTCAGTATCACGCAGGGCAGCTCGGGCAGCGACTAGCTTATCGATCACGCTCAGGCGCTCATTTGAAACCAGCGTTTCACTCAGCGCCATCCGGGTACCCAATTCGTCCGGGAGAGAGATGCGGATTTCATGGGTCACGTCGTTCCCCAGCAGTTCAATAGTGATTTGGGCGCCATCGTAGACCGGCTGCTCGCAGATCTTACAGGCGGACCGCAGCTCTGGGTCAGGCGATTCAGGATGCGTGGCAGCTTGACGATAGAGTTGCAGCCACAATCCGTCCAACTCTCTCCCATCCCCTGCCTCTTCTCCCTTATCGCCCACCACCTGTTTTTCGTCCTTTAATCCTTGCCCCTTATCCCTGTTTATCTTATTTATGTATAGCGGTACATTGTACGTACCAGCGCAATCTAAAGCAATCAACATCAGGCTATCCAGGCAAGCTTGCTGCATCTTGGTCAATTCAACCAACGCACGCAGTTCGCAGGAGCGCAGTACCACGCCAACTTTGGCGCGCGGTTCTTTCACACTCAACTGACCAGCTAATGTTGCCGCATTCACCGGCAAGACCGGAGCCAGAGGGTCAGCTTCGGAGATCAGCTCGGGGGATGTTACAAGGGCCGGGGTCACCGTCCCATTGGGCGTGCGCATCGGTACCAGTAAAGCATCAACTACCCCCGATCCGAGCAGTGCCTGTAGAAAACCCTGCAGGGCTTTCAGGGTATCCCCATTCTCAACCGCTATAACCGTCTTCATTCATCTGCTCCGATATAGTTGCCTACACCGCCCATTTGGTTTTCAATGGGTTGGGGCCTTTCTCTCTCATCGCCGCCGTCATCTCGCGGATCGTGTCAGCAAAGCGGGCGCCCTCGCTGGCGCTTATCCAACGCAGCCAGACCCGGTCTTCATCAAACCCGGCGCTCTTGAGTATCTCTTTCATGGCAACAACCCGCCGGCGTGCTTTGTAGTTGCCTTCCTGGTAGTGGCAGTCTCCGGGGTGGCAGCCGCCAATCAGGATACCGTCAGCACCGGACAGATCGGCTTTGAGCACATAGATGGGATCGACAGCTCCACTGCACATCAACCGGATGATGCGAACGTTAGGTGGATACTGCAAACGGCTGGTACCCGCCAGATCAGCCCCGGTGTAGGTGCACCAGTTGCATAGAAAAGCGATTATCCTAGGTTCAAAAGTATCATCTGTCATGGTTAGTTCCAAACCGCTAAAGCATTCAGCGATCAGCTTCCAGCATAATAATCAGTGAACCAAGCTAAATGCTGATAGCTATATTTCCTCTAACGCTGCCTCCAGCATTGCACTGACCTGGACAAACTCAAAGCCTTTCTGCTGGCTGGCTTTGTTGGGGCAGGCCACAACACAGGCACCGCATCCCTGGCACAAGACATCGACCACCTCGGCATAAGCCATCCCTGGCTCAAGGCGGCGCGCTGCATAAGGGCAAATCTCCACACACAGGCCGCAGGCTGAACATAGGCGCGGGTTGACTGTGGCGATGATGGGTGTGGCAGTTAACTCTTTCTTAGAGAGTAGCGCAACTGACCGGATGGCAGCCGCTTTCGCCTGGGCGATAGTTTCATCCATAGAACGCGGCGAATGGGCTAACCCGCACAGATACACACCATCGGCCGCGAAATCCACCGGGCGGAGCTTGACATGGGCTTCCAGGAAAAAGCCTTCGGCAGTCAGAGGCAGCTTTAACAGGCGGCTCAAGGCCTCGTTGCCTGGCTCTGCCTCAATTCCAGCGCTTAATACAACCTGGTCAGCCTCCAGGCTTAAAACCTCACCCTCAGGCTGCACGGTCACCTGCACCTTGAGTTTTCCATTAGAGCGGGAGACCAGGGGAGGCTGATCAGCGTCGTACTGCAAGAACATTACCCCAGAGTGACGAGCTTCACGATACATCCGCTCGCGGAATCCGTAGCTACGGATATCCCGATATAAGACCGCCACCTCAGTCTGTGGGTTACGCCGTTTAATCTCCAGGGCGTTCTTGATAGCCTGTGAACAGCAGATACGCGAGCAGTAAGGATGGTCCTCACCCCGTGAGCCAACGCATTGGATCATAACTATAGAAGAGGGTAATTGGGGATTACCCGATTGCCCTATCACTTGATTACCCAGCATTTCTTCAAACTCACGCTGGGTGATGACGCCCGGCAGCTCCCCATAGCCGTAGACCGTCGGCTTAATCTCCTGACCTCCAGTGGCAACCACGATGACGCCGTGTACCAGCTCATCCCGGCTGCCGTCTTTGTGTTGTACAACCGTACGATACTGCCCCACGTAACCGCTTACCTGGATAACTTCTGCCTCCAGCATGACGGAGATACGTGGATCATGGCTGACGCGTTCTACAGTATCTCTGAGCACTTTCTGAGGGTCTGTACCGTTATATCCGACTTTTATATGGCTCAGGTGTCCACCTAATTCTGGTTGTCGCTCCACCAGGTAGACAGGGAATCCCTGCTCGGCGATCGACAGCGCAGCGGTCATACCTGCAAGCCCTCCGCCGATCACCAGCGCCTGGTGCTGTACGTTCAGTGTGCCGCGTTGAATGGGGCGCAGATGACAGGCCTTGGCTACAGCCATGCTTACCAACTGCTTGGCCTTCTCGGTAGCGATTTCAGGGGTAGCGCGGTGCACCCAGGCATCCTGCTCACGGATATTGGCCAATTCAAACAAATGCGGGTTCAATCCGGCCTGGCGGATAGTATCCTGGAAGAGCGGTTCATGGGTACGCGGCGTGCAACTGGCTACCACGACGCGGTTCAGACTATGCTCCAACACTTTGGTGATTATTTTTTGTTGGGTGTCTTGTGAACAGGTATACAGGTTACGCTCTACATACACCACCCCCGGCAGCCGGCTCACATAATCGACCACCTCCGGAACGTTAACCACACCGCCAATATTGATACCGCAATGACACACAAACACTCCCACGCGCGGTTCTTCCTCGCTCACGTCCCGCTCGGGAGGATAGACTGCCTGGCGGGTGAGAGTGCCGCGGGCACCTGCGAGAAGCGCTGAGGCCTGAGAGGCAGCACAACTGGCCTCGATGACTGTCTCAGGGATATCCTTTGGCTCACCGAAAGCACCGGCGACGTAAATGCCTGGACGGGAGCTTATAGTCGGGTTATATAGAGGTGCTTCCGCAAAGCCATACTCGTTGAGGTTAATGCCCAATCGCTTAGCCATGTCCTGTGTGGCGGCGCTCGGCTTGAGCCCTACCGACAGCACCACCATGTCAAACTCATCTTCGTGGGTGACAGGGCGACGATCCTGGTAGGACGAATTATCAACAGATGCTCTAGGTTCAAAAGTCACATAGCTCAGGCGCAGGTTATGGCTGCCCGGCACCTCTTTCACCGCTGAAACCATACTGCGTAAGTAACGCACTCCCTGCTCGCGCTCAGCGCGTTCGATGTAGGCATCAAAGCCTTTGCCGAAGGCGCGGATATCCATATAAAAAATGGTCGGCTCGATGTGGGGGTCGTGCTCTCTGGCGATGACTGCCTCTTTGGTGGCATACATGCAGCACACTGAAGAGCAGTAGCCTTGGTCACAGCTGGTATCGCGCGAGCCGACGCATTGGATCCAGGCAATCTTATGTGGATGGGCCTGGTCCGACGGGCGCTGGACGACCCCACCGAACGGGCCGGAGGCACTTAACATGCGCTCAAACTCCAAGCTCGTGACCACATTGGGATAGCGCCCATAGCCGTACTCAGGGCGAATCCCACCGGGTAAAGGCTCCAGTCCAGGTGTCAGGACCACCGCTCCCACCTGCAGCTCTTCGATCTCTTCCACCTGCATATGGTCTATCGCCTCAGCCCGGCAGGCATAGACGCATTGCAAGCACTCAGAGCAAATCCCACAGCTCAAGCAGCGCGCAGCCTCGGCGCGTGCCTCCTCTTCGGTCAATCCGGCATAGACTTCCTTAAAATCACCCTTCCTTTCAATGGCTGGACGGGGTTTCATATCTACACGCGCTTTCTGGGAGGCTGGGCTGGCTGTTACACGATGGCGGACTTCTGCTTCGTCGAGTTTAATTACCGGAATCTTCTTAGCTTCACTTTGGAGCGCCTCACCGCGCAGGTAGCGGTCCATAGACCGGGCTGCTCTATGTCCGGCAGCGATGGCATCGACAATAAATGCTGTACCCGTAACAACATCTCCACCGGAAAAGATACCTGGCAGGCTGGTCGCCAACGTATCTGGGTCAACTTTGGGGAAACGCCCACGCACCATTTCGACCTGACCTTTCAGGCAGTCGATCTCGGGGCGCTGCCCAATGGCAAAGATGACAACATCCGCGGGGATGATGGTCTCGGTGCCAGGGATCTCGTCAAAGTCTGGGCGACCCTCGATAAAGCCGCGGAAATTGACCTCCATACAGCGTACACCGGTCACTTTTCCATCCTGGGAGGTGACCTCTTTGAATGTGCGGGAGGGGTAGACTTCGATGCCCTCATCGGTGGCGTCGCGCACTTCCCAATCGTGGGCAGGCATCGTGCTTCGGCTTTCCAGGCATGATATACCCACCCAGAATGCGCCCAGGCGTACTGCGCTCATGGCAGAGTCAATGGCGACATTCCCACCGCCAAGGACAAGCACGCGTTTGCCAGCAATAGAGGATGATGGTGATGTACTTCCTTGCAGATCACTGACCGCTGTCGACTGATGACTGGTAACTGAAAACCGAGGATTTTGAAGACTGACTTCCCTCAAGAATTCTGTTGCCATGATCACCTCGGGCAGGTCAGCACCGGGGATGGGCAGCTTGATACCACCGTGTGCACCGACTGCCACGAACACTGCGTCGTAACCCTGACTGAGCAACTCTGGGATGTCGTCGACGCGCTGATTAAGACGTAACTCAACTCCTTCCGATAGGATATCGTCGATCTCCTTTTGCACCAGCTCATAAGGCAAACGATACCCGGGCACGCCGACGCGCATCATCCCGCCCGGCACAGGTAGGGCCTCGAATACCGTTGCCGTGTGACCTTTGCGCACCAGGTCCAGGGCGCAGGTCAACCCGGCAGGCCCTGAGCCAACGATGGCAACCTTTTTACCCGTCTGAGCAGGTTTT
>CAZPWU010000117.1:0-6664 GCA_964590325.1 uncultured Anaerolineaceae bacterium
GTTGGCGCCAGGTGATGAACATCGACATGCGCTCCCACGCTGGAATAACCCGCTGGCAGGTATTTAGCCAGCAGACGATGTGAAACCCCCTCCATAAAAGCGATCATCCAGGGAGTTGCCAGTACCCGCGCGGCACCACTTCCGACGTGGGTTGCCAGGTGTCTTTCCTCTACCAGAAATGTCTCTTCGCTGGTCATACCGGGATGAATGAGTTCTATAAGTTCCATCTCTAATCCTATTCAATGATCTGGGGATGCTGTTTATGAATAACCTTGGAGTACACGTTCAAATATTGGACAGTCATACTCCAGGGTCGATTGGCAGGCTTGAGGAATAGGGTGTTGAGGGTCTATGCGCAGCTTATGGAGTGTACGGGTTAGATGGCAGAGGGGCAGTCCCATGACATTGGCGAAACAACCTGCCAAGCCATTTACCGGATGGAACACATTATGCTGGATCGCATAAGCACCAGCCTTATCCAACGGGTCACCACCCGCTATGTATTCGTGGATCTCCTGGTCACTGTAATCCCGCATGGGCACATCGGTGACGCATATATCTTTCAACAAGAGGCTGTTTTCAATATACAGAACAGCAATGGCGGTATAGACTTGATGGATATGACCGCGCAGGCGTGTTAACATGATCATTGCTTCATCCTCATCAGCCGGCTTACCCAGGATATCCAAACCATCAACTACGGTCGTATCCGCTGCGACGACCAGACTGTCTGGTCCTACCTGAGATGCCACTGCGCGTGCTTTATTTTCAGCAAGGCGTAAAACATAATCGCGCGGCGACTCACCTGAGAGAGGTTGTGGATCTATTTCTACAGCCACGATAGTGAAGACCCACCCTCCCAAAGCAAATAGCTGCCGTCGACGGGGAGAATTGGATGCAAGTACAAGCATCCGGCTATTTTAACATACCTTCTCATGCCCTGGTTCTTTCACCCAACCCGTTGTAAAATCAAGAGAAATCCCAACTGCTCAGGCTTAAGCTTCGCAGTAGAGAATTTCTCTCGGTCTAGGCTGAGTAGATCCTGATAATCTAGAAAAAGTCAACCCGGTCCAGGAGGTAGATATGCAAGCTTTGAAGGAGCGAATTCAACGTGAAGGCAAGAACCTAGGTGGTGGAATCTTGAAGGTCGATGGCTTCATAAACCATCAGGTCGATCCTCTCTTGATGGACGCCTGTGGGCATGAGTTTGCCCTTCGCTTCAAAAACGTAGGAGCGACGAAGATATTGACCGCTGAAATATCAGGAATAGCCCCAGCGTTGACCACCGCCTTGCATATGAGACTGCCGGTCGTCTATGCACGGAAACATAAGCCCATCACCATGCCAGACCAGGTCTTCTTGACCTTAAGCCCCTCACACACCAAAGGCCGTACCGTAGAACTGATCATATCTCCTGAATACCTGGGACATAGTGAGCGGGTGTTGATCATCGATGATTTCCTTGCAACTGGTGCGACAATCCAGGGACTGGTGCGCCTCGCCCAAACCGCAGGGGCATCAATCGTCGGTATTGGCGCTCTAATTGAGAAAACCTTCGAAGGAGGTCGGAACGCGCTTGCTTACCTGGGCGTGCCGATCGAATCACTGGTGTGTATCACCGCTATGGAAGGCGACGAGATTATTTTTTCAGAGTGCCCTTGAAATGGCATCCTGGCCCAAGTCCTTATAACCCTATAACTTATTATCTCATTACCTTATACCTGATTACCAAATTTATATTTACTTATGCCCGATTCTATCGCCTTACTTGATTTCGGCTCCCAATATGCACAGTTGATAGCTCGGCGTGTGCGGGAAGCCCATGTTTACTGTGAGCTTTTCCCCTGGGATACACCGGCGGAGAGGGTGCTAAGCATACAGCCGAAGGGTTTTATCCTTTCAGGAAGTTCGGCCTCAGTTTATGAAACCGATTCACCTCAAATCCCATCGTATATCCTGGAGAGCGGATTGCCCGTGTTGGGGATATGTTATGGGATGCAGGCGCTGACCTATGCTTTGGGCGGCCGAGTGGCTTCTTCTGGCGAGCGCGAATACGGCTATGCTCTACTGAGGACTATTACCCCTAATCCGCTCCTTCCTTCAGGGGAGCAGCGGGTGTGGATGTCCCATGGCGATCGTATCGAGGTTCCACCGGCTGGCTTCAGTGTATTAGCCCAAAGCGATAATTCACCCATTGCCGCCATAGGCGACCTGTCACGTGGCTATTTTGGGGTGCAGTTCCATCCTGAGGTTCGCCATACACCGGGTGGTCCGGAAATCTTACAACGCTTTGTAGTCGGCATCTGCGGAGCATCTCCCACCTGGACGCCGGCAGCGATCATCGCGGAAAGTACCAACCGTATCCACCAGCAGGTGGGTAGTGAATGTGTCCTGGCTGCTGTCAGTGGTGGGGTGGATTCTAGTGTCGCAACAGCGCTTGTTCACCGCTCCGTAGGCGATCAGTTAGTGGCTGTCTTCGTGGATACCGGTCTTCTGCGTGAAGGGGAAGCTACCCAGGTGATCAAATCCTTCAGGCGAACTCAAGGATTGGAACTGATCCCTGTTAATGCTGCCGACCAATTCATGAGCGCCTTACGCGGTGTTACCGAACCTGAAGAAAAACGCCGCATCATCGGTGAATTATTCATCCGAGTCTTCGAAATCCAGGCGCGGCAATTAGGAAAATTGCGCTTTCTCGTACAGGGCACAATTTATCCCGACGTGGTGGAATCCAGTGCACCTGACCGTACACAGGTCGCACGGATCAAAACTCATCACAACGTTGCTGGACTGCCCAAGGATATGCAGTTTGAGCTTGTGGAACCTCTGCGCTATCTCTTCAAGGATGAGGTGCGCGCCGTAGGTGAGGCGTTAGGCTTGCCTGCTGACCTGGTCTGGCGGCAACCATTCCCAGGCCCCGGGTTAGCGGTACGCTGTTTAGGTGAAGTTACTCCCGAACGCCTGACACGCTTACGTTCTGCAGATGCCATCCTGACCAGTGAGTTAGCTGCGGCCGGTCAGTTGCGAATGGTTCAGCACCAGGACGATTTTCAGGGCACGGCTCAGGCCTTCGCTGTTTTACTGCCGGTGCGTTCCGTGGGCGTAATGGGTGATAACCGAACCTACCAGGAGACCATCGCTCTGCGTGCCGTGACTACCGAAGACTTTATGACAGCCGATTGGGCACGCTTGCCCTACGATCTGTTAGCCCGCATAGCAAACCGCATCGTAAATGAAGTACAAGGGGTAAATCGGGTGGTTTACGATATCACCAGCAAACCTCCCGCAACGATCGAGTGGGAGTGATAAAATACAAATATGGCGGACCGCATACATAGGTTAGCCTTGTTGCTGCTCTGGTCGCTCATCTTACCTGCCACCTTGTTGATTGCGATTCCAACGCGAGCGCAGTCATCCGCGAGTGCTGTGTTATCACCACCCCAAACCCGGGCATTCCCCCAAATCATAACTTATCTGGATGTTCACGATGCTCAAGGGGCCTTTATACATGGAATAAAGGCTGAAGAACTACGCGTTTTAGAAGACGGTCGTCCGTTACCTATTACTGGCCTGAGCGAGCTCCGACCAGGTGTACAGTTTGTGACTGCCATCACGCCCGGTCCTCCTTTCGGTATCCGCGACATCCAGGGTATCTCACGCTATGACCTATTGATACAGGCTCTCAGCCAATGGGCAGAGTCCCTCCCATCAACTAACCTGGATGATATCAGCCTGGTGGCTACGAATGGGCCTGAGGCTATTCATCTTAACAATCCAAAAGATTGGGAAAATGCTCTAAAAACCTACCAGCCTGACTTGCGTACAGCTACGCCGAGCCTTGAAGTCCTGGCACGCGCCATGGATATTGCTGCAAACACAACCCCACGTGAGGGTATGGAGCGTGCTGTCTTGTTTGTCACCCCACCCCCGGCTTCTGATATGGCAGTTGGTCTGCAGAGCCTGATCGCCCGCGCCAACCAGTTGGAGATCCGGATTTTTGTCTGGTCTATCTCTTCGGTGGACTTATTCACTTCACCGAGTGTGAGCCAACTCCAAAACCTGGCTGCTAAAACTGGCGGGAAATTATTCGCTTTCTCCGGTATAGAGGCAATACCCAGCCTGGAAGACTTTCTAGAACCTTTACGGAGCATATATCGGCTGGCGTATAACTCACATATAAAAACTAGCGGTCTTCATCAACTGCTGGTGGAAATCAATACCCTGGGCTTGCAGCTTGCAACGAATGCTCAAAGCTTCAATTT
The DNA here is from genome assembly GCA_964590325.1 of uncultured Anaerolineaceae bacterium. GTDB lineage: Bacteria > Chloroflexota > Anaerolineae > Anaerolineales > UBA4823 > CAZPWU01. Next base: position 4,263 of record CAZPWU010000117.1, read on the forward strand.
ATCTATCCAACCACCCAACCCAATGTTTGTATCACCGCCCTCGCAAATCACAAGGGCCAACCCAGACAGTAGCCAGGATATTAAAAATAACCAGACTCCAGGCTCCTTGTTGGTTCCTTCCGAGCAAGAACTGGAAATCTTAATAGAATTTCCCGATGGTTTTACTCGCCCTATATCGCAGACAGTGTTGTATGTCGACGGTGCTGCCATCGGTATAAATTCAAACCCCCCTTTCGAGAAATTCACCTGGGACCTCAGTCAATATACAGTAAATGGGAATCATTCAATACGCGTCGAAGCAATGGATAAGCTGGGATTAATTGGTTCAAGTATTGAGATACCAATCGAGGTTACGGTGAAGCGCTCTTCTGGAGGATTCTTGCTGTCGCTGTCACGCCAAAGTCTTCTGCTTGCAGGGTTAACCGTCGTATTAGCTGGTGCTATTCTGGTACTGGTATTGGTCTTGGGAGGTCATGTACAGCCTCGGGTTTTCGGACAAGGTAATCAGTCTATCTTACAGCGCAAATCCTCAATTCCGACTGAAGCGTTGAGGATGACGCGTAAACATGATCCACTGACTCAGGTTATTGAAATAAAGACGGAGACAGAATCACGGCATAGAACTCACTGGATCAACCGGCTCCAATGGCCTCAGCGCCGACGCCTTCCCAAGGCAGATGCTTTTCTAACGCCCATATCCGAGGATGAGGCTGCGAAATCCACCATCCCGATAGCTGCTGATGAAATTACACTTGGACGTGATCCTTCCCAGGCGACATGGGTGCTGGACGACCCCTCAGTAGAGGCTCTCCACGCCCGGATGCACCGGGAAGGGGACACTTTCCGCCTTGCAGACCAAGGCTCGATAGCAGGCACCTGGGTGAATTACGCCCCCGTATCCAGTGATGGAACACTCCTGGAACATGGCGATCTTGTTCATATTGGACGGATTGGTTTTCGGTTTACTCAGCGCGAACCAACCCACATACGTAAACCTCTTATTATTCCGCTGGAACCACCGTCGTGATCCCAACCGAACGTGCCCATATTCATGTAGCCGCTTCCAGCCATCCTGGTGTTAGAGGCAAAAATAATGAGGACCGTTATGCGGTCTCAGCATATCGCGTCAGCGCCGATGATCCCACACCCTCTATTGTAGCCGTGGTATCCGATGGCATTGGAGGGCACCGGGCCGGTGAAGTGGCAGCCGAGATAGCGGTAGAGACGATCAGCCGGACTGTGGCCGAAAGCGATGCCTCACAGCCCACCACTGTTCTCAGCCAGGCGATCAGCAGAGCCAGTCAAGCGATTCGCACTCAGGCTGAACGAGACTCTTCCCGAAAAGGTATGGGGGCGACTTGCGTATGCGTTTGGGTGATTGGCAACAGGCTTTTCACAGCCTCGGTGGGTGACTCACGCCTGTATCTGATCCGCGGCATTAACATTCAACAGCTAACGACAGACCATACCTGGGTGCAGGAAGCCATAGATTATGGAGCATTGACACCTGAACAAGCCCGGAACCACCCGAATGCCCACGTCATCCGCCGTTACCTGGGCTCGCAACCCACTGCAACCCCTGATTTCCGCCTGCGTTTGCAGTCCGATGAAAGCAATGAACAGGCTGAAACCAATCAGGGTATGTCTCTTTTACCTGGCGATTGTCTGGTTATGTGCAGTGATGGATTAACAGACCTCGTGGAAAAAGATGAAATATTAACTGCATATAAGGCATTAAGTCGGGAAGATGCACTCCAGAGGTTAACCAACCTGGCAAACCAACGTGGCGGTCACGATAATATTACCATTGTTGCTTTGGAAATTCCTGGAGGAGCTCAGACCTCTCGACAGTTGGAAGCAAAATCACCAGGGCAGAAAAACCGCCAGCGGCAGATAATATTAGCTTGCCTGGGTATTTCAGTTTTACTGCTTGTTTTTGCTTCACTAGGAGGTGGTTTGGCTTGGTACTTTACACGCCAAACACCCACTCCGCCTACCCCTACTTTGGTATTGGTTCTCTCCCCCACACCTAGGCCGACCCTCACTCCGACAGTGACATTGACATCCTTGCCATCTACCACCCCAACTGCAACATCTCTGCCATCCGGCACACCAACTGTAACATTATCTACTCCACTAGCAACGCTGCCCCCTCGGCCGACCAAAGTGGGTCAAATCAAGCCATCGTTAGCGGTTACTGCCAACCCTTCGCTCGCATTAAAACCATAAAACTGCGGTCCTTGGTATCTATCAAAAAAAGATGGTGGTTTTTTCGGAGTAAAGCGAAAAAACCACCACTTTAGTTTTTAGATAGGTACAGAGATTATACCCCGTGGCGGGTTTAATGGCTTTTGTGCTTCACCATGGTCAGGATATTACCTGAATTGTACGTAAATTCGAAA
>CAZPWU010000118.1:0-6575 GCA_964590325.1 uncultured Anaerolineaceae bacterium
TGGTTATGCATTTTTCATGGGGTTTAGCGTTCTTATGGAGTTTATTAGATATTAAATTAAAAAATTCGACATGAGACCCTTAAAACAAACCCATTACTTTCGCCTGAGGCCAAGGGAGCGGCGATCAATACTTATTCTAGGTGATTTTGTAATGGCTGTTATAGCCCTGGTCATCGCACTATATTTTTGGGCAAGCGGTGATCAATGGCTTACTTTTTCATTTAGGTTTATCCAAGAACGTCCTCCGGCATGGTTTTTTTTACTTCCTTTTGCCTGGATAATCCTTTTAGTTGAATTGTATGATATACACCGTGCCAGCAACTGGCAAGAAACATTTCGAGGCATAGCAACTGCTGCACTTTTTGGTTTGGGCCTTTACTTGATATTATATTTTTTTTACTCCACGCCGAAATCTTTGCCTCGCCGCGGAGTAGCAAGCTTTATCTTGATTGTTTCACTGCTTACAATAATCTGGCGATTGCTATATATTCGTGTCTTTACAGCCCCAGAATTTATGCGTCGGACCCTTTTGGTCGGAGTTGGTGAAACTGGGAAAATTATCCTCAAAATCGTAAACGAGTTACGCCCACCTCCCTTTTTCCTGGTCGGCATTATTGATGATGATCCTAATAAAATTGGGGTAAGTATCGAAGGTTTTCCTGTGTTTGGTGGAAGCGATTGCCTGCTCGATATCATAATTGAACATAAAATTACTGATCTGGTGGTCGCTATATCAGGCGAAATGCGAGGAGACATGTTTCAAGCATTGTTAGATGCTCAGGAGCTGGGTATCGAAATCACACGCATGCCAGTTGCTTATGAAGAGGTTCTAGGGCGGGTACCCATCCGTTACCTAGAAGCGGATTGGATATTGCGGTCTTTTGTTGATCATGCGCGTATCAGTCGCTTTTACGAATTAGCAAAACGTTTATTAGACTTAACTGGCGGGATCATCGGGGTCAGTATGCTGGCGATTTTATTACCCTTCATAGTTCCAGCGATTATTTTAGAGTCGGGTCTGCCTATATTCTATCGACAGAATCGTTATGGTAGAGGAGGTCAACCATATAGAATTCTCAAATTCCGTACTATGCGCCAGGATGCTGAGCCAAATGGGACACCCCTTTGGGCTGAAGAAAATGATAAACGCGCTACCCGTGTCGGTCGTATATTACGGAAAACACACCTCGACGAATTACCCCAATGTGTAAATGTTCTCCGTGGCGATATGAGCCTTGTCGGTCCGCGTGCTGAACGTCCCGAATTGGTATCCTGGTTTCAAGAGCATGTCCCCTTTTACCGTGCTCGCTTGCTTGTCAAACCCGGTATAACCGGTTGGGCACAAATAAATTTTGGTTACGCCTCCACCATTGATGAGACAATCGAAAAGTTAGAGTATGACCTGTACTACATCAAGCACCGTAATTTGATCATTGATATGGTCATATTATTACGAACCCCAGCAACTATTTTAGGTTTCCGCGGACGATGAGATGATTTAACCATGTCGATGTATTTAGTAACCGGGGGTGCAGGTTTTATTGGATCGCATCTGGTACACGCATTATTAATGCAAGGAGACCAGGTTCAAGTGTTGGATAACTTCTCTTCTGGCTGTCATGAGAAGATGTATTATCTAGAATATTACCCGGTACATCTCCTCCTTCATATACATTTCCCCGTACTGGAGACATCTACCATTCCCTGGGGAATCCTTCATTAGCAGCCGAGATCATGGATTTCTCAGTTCAAACCAATCTCCTGGAAGGTCTACATCAAACAGTCGAGTGGTTGCAAACCACCAATAGAAGATCATGAAAACACGCTTCCTCCTCCGAAATCGCACGCTGTTACTCGGCGACTTGTTCTTAATCGTGGTTTCAGTATTAGGAAGCTTTGTTCTGCGACTTAACCTGGGGCCATTATTCCTGGATCATGTGGTAAGGGCTATCTGGATGATCGGCATTGCCCTGGTGATAAAACCAGTTGTATATTATCAATTTGGTTTGTATCGTCGATTATGGACTTATGCCAGTATTCAAGAGTTAAAACTTATTGTCATAGCTGTCACTTCTGCATCTGTCTTAGTATCGGTTACCGTTACTATTCTCCAGGCGTTAAGTGTTTTCCCTGGTTTTTCGCGCAGCGTGTTAGCAATTGACTGGTTGCTGTCTTTATTAGCTGTCGGCGGGTTACGTTTCTCTTTACGGATCTTATTCGAAACCCAATCGACGAATAAAGAAATACAAAGACGAGCCAGGCGTGTCCTGGTTGTTGGAGCGGGAGATGCAGGTGCATTAGTGGTGCGAGAAATGCAGAAAAATCCGCAAACTAATCTTATCCCGGTTTCATTCATAGATGATGATCCGACCAAGCAAAAGCAAGAGATCCACGGAGTCCCAGTGGTCGGGTCTATAAAAGATCTTGGACGAATTATCGATATCCGCCACGTAGATGAAGTTATTTTCGCAATTCCGAGTGCTCCAGGTAGAGTTGTACGAACAGTATCTGATTTATGTCGCCAGAAAGGTATCCCCTTTCGCATTATGCCAGGTATCCACGAGCTAATTGGAGGAAAAGTAAGCGTAAACCGATTGCGCGAAGTCGATATCACAGACTTATTACGTCGAGAACCCACACACATCGATAATGAATTAATCAGTTTAAACATCAGTAGAAAGCGAGTCCTGGTTACTGGAGCAGGTGGCTCAATAGGTAGAGAATTGTGCCGTCAGATTGAAAATTGGGAACCAACCGAGATGATCATTCTCGGTCATGGTGAAAATAGTATTTTTGAAACCTTGCTAGAACTTGAAGAGAGTTTCCCATCACTACCCATCCGCCCGGTCATTGCCGATATACGTGATTTGGATCGGTTATCGGCTATCTTTGAAAATTATCACCCCCAAGTCGTTTTTCATACCGCTGCGCATAAGCATGTTCCTCTCATGGAAGCAAATATCGAAGAGGCTATCACGAATAACATACTGGGTACCCGCAACGTAGTTGAAGTAGCCCTGAAAACTGACGTCGAACGTCTGGTTATGATATCCTCTGATAAGGCTATCCGCCCCTCCAGTGTGATGGGAGCGACAAAACGATTGGCAGAGTTACTCATCCTGGATGCGGCACAACGGTCTGGTCGAGCATTTTCAGTAGTACGGTTTGGTAACGTTTTAGGAAGCCGCGGAAGTGTGATTCACCTATTTAACCGGCAGATTGCACGCGGCGGTCCAGTAACTGTTACCCATCCAGATATGCAACGCTACTTCATGACCATACCTGAAGCAGTTCACTTAGTTTTACAGGCCTTCGCGATGGGACAGGGAGGGGAGATTTTTGTTCTCAATATGGGAGACCAGATAAAAATCCTGGATCTGGCGGAAGACCTGATACGTTTATCTGGGCTTGAACCTGGTAAAGATATTGGCATTGTATTCACAGGAATCCGCCCAGGCGAGAAACTGAGCGAAAACCTGTGGGACGAGGGTGCAAATTACCAACCCACTGCCCACCCTGATGTATTGCGCTTAGTAGAAGATAACCTTCTTACTAGCCAGTCCCTACAAGATGCCGTAAACGAATTAGTACACCTTTCCCGAGAAGGTGATTCGACCAGCATCATACGCGTCTTGGATGAACTCATCCCCGGCGCCATCGTACGCAGTGTTCCCCCTCCCGATCTGACTGCGATTGTATAAAGTCACATTCATTCTTCGGTAACAGTCGGTTATCATCCACTGATTATTTCTCCCTTTTTACTGCTTTATGCCCATACTCACAGAACAAGAATGGGATATTTTCACAAAAGAGTATCCTAATCTGCACTTATTACAAACTACAGCCTGGGGTGATCTTAAAGCCGAATTTGGTTGGGACGTAATGCGTGTTAACGTTAAGAACGTTGGTGCGCAATTGCTCTTTCGGCGTTTAGTTCCGGGTTTTAGCTGGGGGTATATCCCAAAGGGGCCAGTGGGGGATGATTGGGATTTATTATGGCCTGACGTAGATGAGCTGTGTAGAAGACATCGGGCTATCTTTCTTAAGGTTGAACCAGACCTCTGGGCACAAAAGAACCAGGAGGTTCCAACACCAAGTGGATTTAAGCCTAGCCCTCATATAATACAACCTATGCGTACTCTTGTGATTGATATAAATGGGGATGAGGAACAGGTATTAAACCGGATGAAACAAAAGACTCGTTATAATATTAAACTTGCCCTTAAGAAGGGAATAGTGGTCCAACCAAGTTCAAGCCTTGAGATTTTCTATAATTTAATGGAAGTAACCCGTGTACGCGATCGGTTTGGTGTCCACACTTTAGCATATTACCATCGCGCATACGAGCTATTCCACTCACGCGGTGCTTGCGAGTTGCTGATGGCAGAATATCAGGGTGAACCGCTGGCAGCTTTGATGGTCTTCGCACAAGGAAAGCGCGCCTGGTATTTATATGGGGCTTCATCCAACGAACATCGCGACCGAATGCCTACCTACCTGCTCCAGTGGGAAGCCATCCGTTGGGCGCGATCTCAGGGATGTATCGAATATGACTTATGGGGTGTACCTGATAAAGATGAAGAAATCCTGGAAGCGCAATTCATAGATCGTTCTGATGGTTTATGGGGAGTATACCGGTTTAAGCGTGGATTTGGCGGAGAACTACATCGTGCAGCAGGTCCTTGGGACCGAGTTTATCAACCGACCCTGTATATCTTATATCGATGGTGGATGCAACGGTCGGAAAGGGAAAATTAACTCGAATAGCTTATTAGGCGTTATTAATGTTTCAAAACCGATGATGCAAACATCTAACCTTGATGCAGCAGTCTGGGATAATATCATTGCCTCACTGCCAGGTGCGCATATCTTACAAACCTGGGAATGGGGAAGGGTTAAATCACAATTTGGTTGGCAGTCTATTCATTTACTTTGGAATGATCAACCAACAACTGGTTTACGACTCTCCAATCTAAACCAGTCTCCTTTGGAAACCATACAAAAATCTCAAGTAACTGCTGCTGCTTTGGTTTTACACCGCTCAATCAATATTCCTTTTTTTTCAAATTACCTACAAGTGCTTTATGTCCCGAAGGGACCATTGTTAAATTGGGGAAATCCATTATTGCGTTTTCGCGTACTGAACGATCTACGCAGCCTTGCTCAGAAGCTTGGTGCTATTTTTATAAAAATTGATCCAGATATTAGAATTGGTACCGGGATTCCCGGAGAGCTGGATGCCCAAGATGACAACTCTGGTCTGGCTGTTATCAGCGACTTAAAACAATACGGCTGGCGATTCTCTAGGGAACAGGTACAATTCCGGAATACCGCGCTATTAGACCTGTCCCGCTCAATTGATAGTCTATTGGCAGGTATGAAACAGAAGACACGCTACAATATTAGGTTGGCTGAACGTAGGGGGGTTAGGATCAGGCTCGGAACGCAAGCTGATATCGGATTACTCTATCGGATGTATTCTGAGACTTCAAAACGGGATGGATTTGTGATTAGAGATGAGAGCTATTACCGAACTGTCTGGGGAACCTTCATCCCATTAGATACATCATCTCCCATCAATTTAGAGGTTGTAAATAATATAGTGGACAAAAAATTACAAATCTTCCCTTCAGCGATACCGCTTATTGCTGAAGTGAATAACGAGCCTGTCGCTGCTCTCATCTATTTTCTATTTGCAAACAAGGCTTGGTTTTTATACGGAATGTCCCTTGAGGTCCATAGGGAAAAGATGCCTAACTACCTGTTACAATGGGAAGCAATCTGTCGTGCTAAAAAAGCAGGTTGCTATATATATGATTTATGGGGTGCACCAGATGAGTTCAAAGAAAAGGATCCTCTAATGAATGTTTTCCGGTTTAAACAAGGCCTGGGAGGCCAAGTAATACGCCATATCGGAGCCTGGGATCTGCCGGTTCGACCAATCCTTTACGACCTGTATACACGACTGTTGCCCAGGATACTTGATTTTAGGCGTCGCCGTGGCCAAGCACGAATGGATTAAGAAGATGAAATCAATACCTCGCCTCCGTTTTGCACACTTACCCACCCCAGTAGAGCCACTTCCGCGCCTTTCAGCGTTTTTAAAAGGCCCAAGCATCATGGTCAAGCGTGACGACCAGACTGGTCTGGCCTTGGGTGGGAATAAAACCAGGAAACTGGAGTTCTTGATCGCTGAAGCCCAGGCGAATGGAGCACGTACACTTATCACCGCTGGAGCTGATCAATCCAATCACTGCCGTCAAACAGCCGCTGCGGCTGCGCGGTTCGGATATAGCTGTATCCTGGTCTTAGTTGGTAAACCTTTGGAAAAAGAAGGAAAAAAATTGCCATCCGGGAATTTACTGCTTAATCACTTGTTCGGGGCTAAAATTGTCTGGACAACACGGGCTGAACGCGACCTAACTCTGCAACAAACCTTTGAAAAAGCCTGGTCTGATGGTCGCCGACCTTACCTGATCCCTTACGGCGGATCGAACTCTACAGGAGCAGTCGCATATGCTTTTGCTATGAAAGAATTGCTAACCCAAATTCATCCGGACTGGATCATCTTTCCA
>CAZPWU010000119.1:0-6564 GCA_964590325.1 uncultured Anaerolineaceae bacterium
CCCCAGTTTACGACCAGCGCTAAGAGTATCAAACCAACAATAACACCGCCAATCAGGATACCCACCTGCATCCAACGGAAGTTCCGTAAATTCCGTTTCAACTGGCGTACCCCCGGGTCATTCGGAAAGCGTTCTCGCACATCGGCGCTGATGCGAGCAGCTTCTACGGGCCAATTGGGTTTATTCTCATAAGCCCGCATAGCACTTTGTAAGTCAAGATCGTACTTCTGGATATTCGTTTGCAATTTGTCTATTTCATTCTGCAAGCGATCCAGGCTTTCATCAACCCCCTCCAAATTCCGGATCTGATCCAGGTTTTGCTTGGCTTGTTTCGAAAGGTACAGGGCTTCTTCAAGTGTGGATGCTCGATCAGCCTGGTTTTTGAGAGAACGGGCCTGCTCCTTCAAAGGTTCTACAATGCGCGGCACTACCGATTTAAATTGCTCAATCAGCCTTTCGAAAGCAGGATTTTCTCCATATTGTACGATCAGCATATCCAGACTGGCTTTGGCCTCCGAAGCTGCCTGGGGATCTATCGCTGTCAGGTTCAGAGTTTCATATATCGAGCGCAGCTCATCCTTTACATGCCTTAGATCCTGGGCTCTATCCGCGTATTTGGGCAAACCTGTCGCGCTTGAGGCTGCATCTATTTTTTCGATAGCTGCGTCGAGTTGTCCCTGCTGGAATAATACTAATCCCTCTTCATAGACATTCTCAGCATCGATACTCTCCTGTAATTTTTGGGCAAATTCTTGACCTTCTTGCCAGCGTTGTATGCCTATATCCCTTAATATACTTTGGGCTTTTTCTAAGAATGCCAGTGCATCCGCATATCGCCCAACCCTGGATGCAGACTGAGCTTTCCCATACGCGGATGCAGCGTCCGCCGGCAGGGCTACTGTGGGTATATAACCGGTTCTAAGATAATTCTCTGCCTCTGAACGGTGATGCTTCGCTCGTTCCCAATTGGGTTCCAGTTGTAATACGCGGTCAAAAAGTGGAAGGGCTTCGGCATACCGCCCGCTGTAGAACAGTTTTTCTGCAACCTCCATCTGCTGTTCTGCAACAGGGTTATGTTCCCGAGTGATCTCTTGATCGACAGGATTTTCATGCCCGGAGGGAGGCGTCACTCCCGGCTGGGTATGGGATGATTGTCCCTGTTGGACGGCTGGCTTTTCTCCGAGGGTGCTGACAGGTTGACCTGGATACCCTTCTTCGATTTCTTTCTTTTGAGCTTGCTGGGTAAGCTCTTTCCGGGCAGTCTGTAACCGGTTCCGTTCCTCAGAAGAGAGAGCCTGGTAAGCCTCTGAATGAATGAATTCCTCGATCTCTAGTAATAAATTGCGTATTGCAAGCAGGCTAACCGAATCTCTGTTTCGGATCTGCTCGATTTGTCTTTCCAGTGCTTCAAATGGGTTCATTTGTGGATGTAGTCGATCATATTCATCAAATCTGGTCTGTGAAAATTAAGAATTTGATCCATTTGTACCTTGACTTGAGTCTGGGATCTGCTGGTATACCTGGGCCAGATCCATACGTAGATCTCTGATCTGAGAATACCCGCGCTGAAGGACCTGTTCTAATATTTCCTTGACACGATTTGGCAATCGTTCGTCGTCGTAAGTCCAATTTACAGTATAACTCAAAGAAGCGTGCTCAATCTCCTCCGGACGATTAGGACCCAGGGGAAGGGCACCAGGAGCAGGTCGTCCGGTCAGGATGTGATGCAGCGCCCTGGCACCGAATTGGATCAGATCGAATTGTTTTTCTGTTTCCGATAACCCCTGAGATTGCTGTTTGGCGATATTCCAATCGATCATGACAACCCCATGAGATCCTGGATCCCAATAATAATGGAGTATTTTGTGATCCCTGTAGACGATATTCCGATCGTGAGCGATCTGTAAGATATCACAGATTTGGACTGCCAGCAATAAGCTCTCTCTGAGCGATAAAAACCAGCCATGAGTGTAGCCAGCGTCACAATATTTCATCAGGTTTTGTTCCTGGTTCCTCTTGACCAGTGCCAGGTAGGGTAACCATCCGAGTGCTAGCTGCTTCTCGATGGATGTCAGGTAATTTTGTATCTCCTCGACACCATAACGGATAATCTGCCCGCGTAAATGAGCCGCGGAAGCCTGTCCTTCATCGCCAGGGAAATCCAGCTTATCTTCGATCCGCAGGAACCCACACTCAACCAAAGGGGTTACACCTGGTACATCTCTTAGCATGGTCAGTATTTTCGCTTCTTCCCGAAAAAGAGGCAAGGCATACTCCACCCGGTCCGGTCGCATAATCTTTATCGCGTATGATAAGGATTTATTCGCACGGTTGGAGAAATACCCCGCAAATACACGTGCAGAGGAACCGCGCGCTTCTGAAACACAGGTGTCTAGAGGTTCCACCAGGTATAAATCACAATTTTCACCAAGCCTCCCTTCCACGCTTCCCACGACCGTCCTTGTTTGACGGGTCTTGGGTTCATCCCTCTCTAACGACAGCGGATGGATATGGGTTAACGAAAGGATTTCCCGTGACCGATGTTCATTTAACCAGGGAATTTCATTACATATCTCTGGATGTCCCATGATCAAGTCAGCTGGTTTAGTACCTTTTCGCAAACGTTTGAGAGTCTCCAGGATCAAATCTAACCATTGCGCCTGCCCAACCTGGTTACGTAAATTCCGCCCAGCCAACTCAACCGATGTTAAATAATCATAGAAAGGCACATCTGTTCCGGCTCCATTCCGGACATTCGCCAGCCACTTCGAGGCTATCTCGATTGCGCGGTCAGCTTGGATCAGGCGCCGCCGGTGCGGGTCCCACAGGAGCACCATGTGCAGAGCCTTACGAGCCGTCTCAAAATCCTTGCGTTCCCAGGCATTCAGAACGATTTCGACATGAGCTTTTGGTTGGGCTAAAACGGTCTCAAATTTCTCCTGAGTTCCGGGCAAAACCGCCTCAATATCCTTTATTAACCCATCTATATCATTGTAGCTAACCCCTGAGTTCGGTGGTGCAGGTTCTATCTCTTTCCATTTATCAACTACCTCTTCCTTAAAAATTTTCAAGAGATTTTCAAGAGCCTGCAATTGTTCCGTAGAGATATTGTCTTCTTCAGGATTATATTTTAAATGGTTATCTCCTATTTGTAAGACGGTCGCCTGAAGGGTATAGAAGAGCCGGCTGACAGCAATATAGGGGGTAAGGGCGTCTTTATCCACTTTCAGATAAACTCGTCGTACTCCCTGGCTAATGTTCTCCCACCAGTCCGGCAGAAGGTCTTTTCCTGTTAACTTAAAAATGTGCCAAAGTAGTATCGGCCAATCATCCGCGACGCCTGCTTCTAGAATATTGGCAAAAGGTCGCTTTAAATGATCCTCCTGATTTTCGTATTGCCGAAGGGCAATCCGTGCAATCTCTCCAAGCAGCTCCCATTTTTCCTGGTAAGACTTCGGCAATTTCGCTGTTCGATCACACACCTGTTCGAATACCTCCAGGTTAGCGTTTGCAGCCAGCCGGAGTGCAACTCTTGCGTGGAAATTAACCACACTGGTGAAATTTGGCATCACCCCAAAAGCCACACTTTGCCGTTGGAGGTCGTCGCTTTGTGAGAGATGCTCCAACTCTGGTCTAGAAGTTCTATACAGGCTTGACTCCGTATTACTTAGATCCTGAAGTTGGTTTAATACCTTTTTATTTAGAAATGCAAGTCTCTTCTTCAGGGTTATCACGCTGTCAGTAATCTCTTTTCCAGGGAGTGGTTCCCGAGGCCATTCCAGGCGATCGTAAAGATCCGGATTAGCTTCAGCCAGGAATCCGCCCATTGCCTGGATGAACTGGTAATAGTCATCTTTACGGGAGTGCTGTCGGTCTTTTGTGACTCCGTCAGCTTCTAAAAAAATACCATTTCCCCAATCAATGACTGTCAGGCAGACGCGGACTGGATCCCAATACAGGTGTTCCGGTTTTATATCGTTCCAGATCACACCATACTGCTTCACGCCGTCATTCCAAACTTCGGCGGAATGGATTGTTTCCAGCAAATTAACCAGCAAAAACAGAGAACGAACTAGAATTGGCTCGGGGATTTGCTTAAATTCAGATAATTTTTGGATAAAAAAATCGTTCTCATCATCGAGGGAGGTTTTGATATCATTGATCAGACCGTAATGAGTTAAACGTCCCAACGACTTTAGATCAAACCCGGCGGCTCGTTCAATAACAATAAAAAAATGCTCTCCAGACCCTGCTTCAATAGGGCTTTGGTCTAGCAGAGCAGGTGTGGACAAGAGAGTTGGCTGGTTGGGAAAAGCAATCCCCTTTAGTGCTTTGTATATACTTGCTTCAGTTCTGATCTGAGCAGCCTGGCGTAAAAAGTCGCTGTAGAAAGAGCTCTTCCGAGGCCGTTTTAAAATAGCAAGTTGGCTCTCCAGCAGCGACTCCACGAGATATACCTCGCCTGCATCCCCCTCCCCTAATTGCTCTATCAGACTCCAATTATATTTTTGACCGGCAACCGTTTGTCCGATATTCATCCCTGAATGGTCTCTATATGGGCAAAATAATTCCATCCAAACGTTGTCTATTATAACCACACATTCCAGAGAACGATAGCTGGGTTTTGGGTTGTCTAAATAGATCAACCTTTTATAATCCGAATATCTGTGGCATTTTCATAGACAATTCGCCAGTTATTCTTCCCTCTCCCTCGACAAATAAACCCGATGATCGAGCTTTAGTTTGATGACTTCCTACCTGGTTAATGTTATGATACGTATACAAAAGAGAGAACATTCGAATTTCCGGAGCTCGAAGTCGCGCTGCGCCACGAGCTCGGAGCCGTAGAGTGAGGTCGGCGGTATTGCTTCGGTGACCTCTCTGCTCGTTCGGCCTGCGATTGATCAGTATTTGTACCCATGTCCTAACAACCAAGACTAGCTATGGAGTTTAACACTGGAAGGCCAAAGGTTCTCGTAATTGGCGCCGGCATAGGAGGGATCACCACCGCCGCTCTCCTTGCGCGCCACGGTTATGAAGTCACAGTGGCAGAGAAATGCCAGCGCCCAGGCGGGCGCTGTGGTTGCATGGTCGTCAATGGATATCATTTTGATACTGGTGCAACGTTGTTTCTGATGCCCGAGCTTTATGCCCAGACCTTCACCGCCCTTGGTGAGCACATGGAAGACCACCTCGACTTGCGACGGATCGACCCAACTTATCATCTTTATTTCAAAGATAACTCGAAGCTACACTTAACGTCTAACTTAAATGCTATGCAAGCACAGCTAGAAGCCATTGAGCCCGGTAGCTTCGGGCAATTTTTGAGCTATATCCGGGAGGGGCATCGCCATTACGAGCTTTCCCTCCACCACCTTGTCACCCGGGACTTTCGTAGCCTGCCTGAGTTTCTCAACCTAAAGAACCTGCTGCTGTTTCTAAGACTGAAGTCATTTACTATACATACCAACTATGTCGACAGATACTTCAAGGACCCTCGCTTGAAGATAGCCTTCACCTTTCAAGATTTGTATATGGGGCTCAGCCCATTCGAGGCACCGGCAACCTACTCCTTTATGCAATACACCGAGCTCGCCGATGGCGTGTGGTTTCCGATGGGGGGAATGTACCGCGTGATGGAGGCGCTGACCGATATCGCCGAAAAGTTGGGGGTGCGGTTCTTGTTTAACGCTCCCGTGGAGAGAATCCTTGTCGACGACCGTCACGCTACAGGCATTGTCCTGGCCGATGGTCGAGATTTACGCGCCGACGTCCTGGTGGCGAACGCGGATCTGGGTTACGTGTACCAACACCTCTTACCCGAGGATGGGATGACTAACAGCATCGAGCGTAAAGAATATGGCTGCTCGACAGTGATGTTCTACTGGGGTCTTGACAAACAATACCCCGACTTGGCGACGCACAATCTGTTTCTAAATGGCGATTACCGCCAGGGTTTCGATGCCATATTCATAAATTTGACAATGCCGGACGAACCGAACTTCTATATCCATGCACCGGTGCGCGTTGATCCATCGCTGGCTCCCATTGGCCACGATACCTTAGTCGTGGCAATACCAGTTGGTCACATCAATGACGAAAACCCTCAGGACTGGTCGGTCATAAAATCGAGGGCGAGGAAGTTCGTACTCCAGCGGCTGGCGCAAGTCGGCCTGTCAGATCTCGAATCACACATCAAGTTCGAGGTGAGCGGTGCACCCGATGACTGGCAGAACCGCTACAACCTGTCGCGAGGCTCCACACATGGATTGAGCCACAAGCTCACCCAAATGGGTTATCTACGGCCGCACAACAGACACCACCTCTACCAAAATCTCTACTTCGTCGGCGCGAGCACACACCCCGGTACAGGGATGCCCACTGTACTCGTCTCAGCGCGCTTAGTCGCAGAGCGCGTGCTTCAGGATATGGGTAATTAGCCAGCTTCTCGTAAGCGAAGCCATTTTATTACGTCACTTGATCAGCGTCTGCTATATACGCACGATGAAAAACATAAAGGCTTTTAATGAGACACCAAAAACGATGAACAATACCGCAACCTTA
>CAZPWU010000120.1:0-6511 GCA_964590325.1 uncultured Anaerolineaceae bacterium
ACCTCGCCGGATAAGACGGCGACATGTCCGGGGAGCACGATGCGCTTCCGGCTGAGGCGGTCAGCCACTCCGAATTGCTTGACGGCTTTGGCGATCCGCTCAGCATCGAACTTACCGGCTGCCCAGGCAGTCAGTACGCTCATCCCTTCCGCATCGGTGACCAGCAGCCAGGCAGGTAGACCTGAGCCTTCAACCTCATTGGCGACACTGAAGTATGTGCTGCTGAAGTTAGTAGTGACCAGCACTGGGTCTTCTGGCTTGGGTGAGTTGATCTCATACAAGCCTGGTTGCACCTGGATGGGTTTCTGCGGGTCTGTGTAGATATTCTGGCGCAGTACGAGCAGGGGGTAAAGCAGCTCGGGAGCAAAGTGGTCCAGGACGATGAACCCGGCATATTTGGCAATGGCTTGCGCCGCCATGATGGCTTCGCGTCCTGGATTATCTTTCTCACTGGGCTGAGCTTTATCTACTTCTCCAGGGAACGCAATCAACGGATAGCCCAACGGGCGGAAATTCTTTTTGAGTGCCAGACGGCGGATCTGGGTGCTTCGGACAAGCCACTTACCTAGCACACGCTCAGCAGGGTCCAGGACCAGGTCCTCCACACCTTTGGTTTTAATTTTTCCAGACAGGTCAACCAGGCCATCCAGAGTGGGTGCGAAGACCGCCAGAGAGGCCTGGTGCTGCTTGGCAAGGTCTGCCATCGCCTCCCAGTTGGAGGCATCTGCGGTGTAAATTAAGGGATGTTCACCCGGCAGTGCCTGTAAGCCGGCTGCAATAACCTTCGGATCGCGGCTGATTAAAATTAACGGGCGATGGCTGACCTGGCGTACAGTCTGGACGGCGGTGGCGAAAGTCCCAGGATTTCCAGATTTAGATTCGACAGCAAAACCATCCACGCTCAGCTCTATACCGACATAGTTCACCTTGTAAGCCTCGGCGGGTGAGAGTTTGGCCTTTATGCTGTCGGCTGTCTCGCTGTCACTGACCCGCATGAATAAACCAGGTCGGTTGTAAAAGGTTTTTTCATGGCGGAATAAGATGACTTCGTTACCTGCTTTAACCTCATTGCCATCGGCTTTTATAATCACCAGGCGCATCGGCGGGGTGGCTGATTCGGCCAGTTGGGCTTTGGAAGCTTCGCTGACGTACGGGCAGGACGATAGTTCTACCTGTTTGGCTGCCAGTTTCATGGCAAAGGCCAGGCAGGTGGGGAATCCGCACTCTTTACAGTTGGTTTGGGGAAGAAGTTTATAGATTTGAATACCTGAGAGAGGCATAAGGATATCTCCTTCTCCGGATCAGGCCAGTGTTGCTGCAGCCATCAGCTCGTCGATAGCTGCCTTGACGCGCCGGATACTTTCAGGGTGGCGTAGCACAACAATGGCTGCGCCAGATTGGATCAAGGTCATTGTAGTCAGGGTTTCCCAATTAATCGCTCGTTCTAACCAATCACCCCATGTGTCAGGAACGCCGCTCCCCACCTTGGCTTCTTTAGTCTTCCAGGCTTCAAAACCGGGGGTCACGATCATCGGGAACTGCGTCATCGAATCTCCTTGCAGAGCCGCCAGGCGCAGGCGTTCCATCACCGAAAAGCCATATTCAATACCATAGCCTAACGCCCCAGTGGTTGGGTCCATCAAGATACGGTCCAATGGCATGCCCATATCGCTGATTAAAATACTCATCTGTTTGGACAGGTTGACGTCCATCGGGGTTCGGGCACTGATCAGATGCCCATTCGCCATAGCGGTAGCCACGATGGTGCGGTAATTTTTATCCTCACAGATACCGAGCACCAGGCGCTCGCCCTTCGTTGCTTCGGATACAGCTACCAGAAGGTCATTGTCCAGGGTAGCCTGACCCGGACCAAATACCAGCAAGGGAAGTCCGCAGGCAGCCAGGACGGCTTTTGTCGCTTGAACAGCTTCTGCCGGTGTATTCGGATTGCCATCCTTGCCGGTCAGGCTTAGTGCCAGAACGATCAAATCGGCTCCGGCGGCTTCGGCAGCTTTTGCCCAGGCTGATGGGTCATGCATGACATCTCCCCAGACCTGGCTCAGAAGAGGTGACCAATCATCGGGGTGGTGGTCTTTGATCTCCACAGCTACCGCCGGTCGATGGGGTGTCCGGCCCTCAAACTGCATAAATGGGAGCATGTTTTCACCACCAACGGTCACGGTATGGTGACGCGTGCCCCCCTCGGCTGCGGTCGCCCCTAATGTTATGGCTCGCATCGTTGCCGGCCATTTTTCGATAGGAATTTCAACTGGCATGTGTCCACTCCTTTGGTTTTAATATAAAAATAAAAGCTATGGATATTCGCGTTTCGTTTGCCTGCGCCGTGCTGCATCCCGCCGGTTAATAAAGGCTTCGAGCGGTGTCTGGCGTACGGCCTTTACACCTAAATCGCGCAGTTCCTCATCGCTGTCTGCTACCAAGTGGCGTAAAAGGTGATAATACGATAGCACCGCAGCAGGATATTCAATCCCCCCGGCATGGTGCATTAAGAACAGAGTGCGGATTCCCTGGTCTTGCATATTAGTGACCGGAGTCTCTTCAGAACATGTAGCGACCCTCACAGTCATCAAGTCACGAACGAGCAGGGGAGAAGATGAGTGCTGATCGGTCATAATAAAATATTTAGATATAAGGGATAGGGGAGATGGGTATTTCTCTATCCCATCTCCCTTATCCCTGTCTTGCTAAAACATGGGGTCCATGACCAGCGCCGGGTGATTATGCTCTTCCAGCCAGGCGAGCAGCTCTTCGACTGTTGTCACATGCCGTTCATCGGCAATGCGATCGATCAGATCTGGATCGCCTTCGTGGATGGCAACAGCTTTAAATTCTTCGGCCATATTTTCTTTAAGGATGCTGCTCATCCACACCACCCGCTTAAAACCGCCATCAGCCTTGATGAATTTCGGGCTGACCAGGTAGAACTTACCAACTCCCATCACACCCGGGGTCTGCAGGCCTCCACCAGCGATACCCGCCAGTGTGCTAAAGGTCATACCCGCTGGCGTCATGCTGGTATCCTCCCGGTTGACGATCATGACGCCATTGGCTTCGGGGATGAGCATCACAATACACTCGAAGCAGCCGCAGGCAGTCATCGGGTTTTCCATGATCGAGTACATGGAAACTTCCTGTACCACGCCATGTGAGCCAACCTTGGCATAATTATTCGTGCCGGTCCAATATCCCTTTTTGGGGTCGATTACCGAGCCTAATTTTATCGGCTGGTTGGGTCCGGTCGGGTTGATGCTGAAGGAGGCTTTGCAGTCTAACCAGTTGTAAGCGCCACATAACCCTAGTCGTTCGGGACTGACCACGCAAACATGGTTGGGTGCAAAGGACTGACAGAGTGTGCAGGAATAAAATTCCTCTACTTTGTCGTCGGTTAAATCGGCCAGGCGTTTATTTCGAAAATCATAAGCCTGACGTGCCTTGGTTAACCATTCGTGCAGCTTATCGGGCTCGGTGTAGATTGTGACCTGCACCTTATCTACAATCGCACCGAAATCGCCGTGGAAACGGGCGTGCAGGATCTTCCCAAAGTGTTCCAGGTCGAAGCCTTTATCAGCAGCCGCGTTGGAGACGCGGATCCAGGCTATGTCGCGCTGACCGATGTGTTGGATCCCTGAGGCGCCGTTTACGAAATAGTGAATCTGGCGCTCCAGAACGGGCTCAAAGTCCTGCTGCATCTGCCGTCCAGCTACCTTGACCACAACACCCATATCCATATGCCCTTGGGCGGGGATATCGTGGTAGCCTGGGCCGACCACCTCCACTTTACC
This sequence comes from uncultured Anaerolineaceae bacterium, assembly GCA_964590325.1. GTDB lineage: Bacteria > Chloroflexota > Anaerolineae > Anaerolineales > UBA4823 > CAZPWU01. The sequence continues at coordinate 3,804 of CAZPWU010000120.1, forward strand.
ATCTACGACCTCATCGAGAGCTGCGGAATGCAGGTATTCGAAACAGCGTGAGTACTTACCACCAAACTCGATGCGCATATCGGCTTTACGGACAACCTCGCCTTCAAAGGCAGAGCCGTACGGTACAGGCACAGGCACGTCGGAGACTTTCACCTTAACGCCGCGCACCTCGATACATTTCTGCACCAGGCGTTCAGCGCGCTCCAGATCATCTTTGCCTTCGATCTCGTCGAAGGGCATGCTCACAACGTGCTCGTATTTTGTGACCCCAGTGGGCAGGATCTCGGGGATAACAGTATCGGCAATGACCGGGAATCCGAAATTGATGGCTCCGGCTGCGGCTGCATATTTCAGATCATCCACCTCGCCCAAAGCCAGCACGAATGCAAAGACGCGTTCCCGGTTGTATAACAGAATCTCGCGTGCCTGACCGCCTTTAAGACCGCCAAAAGTCAGGGCTGAACGGGTGGCAAACCCTAACGCATAGATGGCACTGATCGTATCAGTTCCGAAGGCTACCGTATAGGTATCGTAGCCTAGCTCGACACCTTCCTCAATGAGCTGATGGATGATGCTGCGCCCGTTGACATTGCCGGATAAGAAGCACAGGATATTCCGCTTCTGGAGTTCGCGCACGATTTTCACAGCCACCTCGTTTGATTTGGCTGCTCCAACGATGGCTGCGAAGCCGGGCATGCGCCCATCCACGAGCTGGATGCCCCAGGATCTCAGGCGGATGTCGTCAATCGGTCCATTCAAATGCCCGTCCATCTTGCCTCCCCCGCTGGCTTCCTGTTGACCTACAGCCGAGTCGGGGCTGGTGAAGGAGGTACCGCCGGCCAGGGTAAAGCCAGGCATCGGCTCTGGCTGTTGATTGTATATGAAACGGACCGCCTCAATTGTCTCAGCAGCTATAAGCGTTGCCATACCGCTGTCAAGGGTTTCGCCAAGGTAGGGTGTCCAATGTCTGGTCGATGGCAGAGGATGCAGGAGCATACGGGCGTGTTTCATTGCCGGTACGAGCTGACCCAGCTTCTCAACCTGGTTGCTGGTCATACCGTTAATCACCGGAAGGTAATAGGCGGTATTCGGGAATGCCACTGGTGTATCGGGCCCTTTTTCCGCCAGGGCTTTATTGAGCATCAGTTCTGCTTCAGTGACCAGGGCGTTGGCGCCCCGGATTGCACGGGTAGCGATGTATCGAGACATTTTGCCTCCGTCGTTACTTTACCGGAACCCCATAAAGAGCCGCACGGCGGTCTGCCACCGGGAGTTCCTCGAGCTCAAGCATGCGAGCGTCACCACTGCGACCGAACTTTGTGGGGTCATAAACGGGCAAGCCCAAGGCAGCACGTTTCTTGTCTATGTGCTCAAGGGTTCTGCGAATCATCTCGTCGGGGTCAGCGATGAATTCCAGCTTACCACCGTATAACTTCTCCCAGCCTTCGCTGATGTACTTCAAGACGACATCGCTGTCGGCTACCCGGTCGGGCATACCGCTTATCGGGGAAGATCCGCCGAAAATAACATAAGCGCCCGAGGCAACGCAGTAGGTCGCAATGGCTAGAGCTTTCTCACTCATCCATTCGGGTGCCAGGCCCACCGCAGGGACCTGGTCGATATCGTCGCCCAGGCCGCCCTCCTCGACCATCTGCGTCAGCACGGTCAGGATACGGGTATTGTCAACGCAGGAGCCCATGTGCAGTACCGGTGGGATACCGACGGTCTCGCACACCTCACGTAATCCAGGTCCTACCCTTTCAAGACCCGCGTCGCCGAGCATCAGGCCGAGCTTTGCGCTGGCAATGGCACCACAGCCGGTTTGTACAACCAGTACGTCTTGCTTGAGCAGTTCAGTAACGACATAGGTGTGCAGGTAGTCTTGCTGGGAGCGAGGGTTATTGCATCCGACGATCGCTGCCACACCGCGAATACGCCCTGCCATAATAGCGTCATTCAATGGGCGGAAGGAAGCCCGGTAAGTGCCACCCAGCATGTAGTTGATGTACTCGTGCGAAAAGCCCGGGATCAGGTCTTCGCGGATCTGAGGGATGTACGTCTTACCGCGGTTTTTATAGTTATCAATAGCGGTGCGGAGGATTTGTTTGGCGACCGTCATCGCATGGTGTTCATCGAACTCGATGTGGACTGCCCCTGTGATTTTTACCTTAGGCGAGGTGGTAATGATCTGTGTATGGAAATTCCTGGAGAGTCCGACCAATGCCTGCATCACGCACTGCACATCAACCACCATGGCTTCTACTGCGCCGGTCAGGATGGCCAGTTCCTGGTGCAAGAAATTACCTGCCGCCGGGATCCCCTGGCGCATCAGGATTTCGTTGGCTGTGCAGCAGATCCCGGATAGATTGACACCCTTCGCTCCGGCAGCTCTGGCGTACTCGATAATTTCGGGGTCCTGGGTCGCTGCGACGATCATTTCAGAGAGGCTTGGCTCATGACCGTGGACGATCACATTGACCATATCCTCTTTCAAAACCCCCAGGTTTGCCTGGCCCAAGACCGGCGCGGGGGTACCAAACAGGATATCGGAGATATCTGTTGCGATCATACTACCGCCCCAGCCATCAGCCAGGGCAGTCCTGATCGCATGGTGAAGGATATGGGTCGGTTCCTGGTCGTCACCGATATGAGTGCGGTGGAGGGACTCGACCACCTCACGATCGATGCCGCGCGGCACCACGCCGAGG
>CAZPWU010000121.1:0-6459 GCA_964590325.1 uncultured Anaerolineaceae bacterium
TGCATTTATTGCAATGTGGACAATTTTTAAATACCGTTTTGTCGATTGAGGATAGGCAGTAAGTGTCGGAAAAAGTATATGCGGGGAGCATATGCCCCCCGCATACACTTTTCCCGGTCTTCTACAGCCTAGACAGAGTAGTTGCCAGCTTGCTAACTTTAAACCGTTTTTATATCGCGGACATTGAGTTGCAGATAAGTACGCCCGTTGAACTCATTGGCCTCAAAGGTATAAAAAAGGTCCACATAAGGGGGCATCTCATCATACCAATGTCCCTGGCGGAAAGCGATGGCATCAAATGTTATACGGCCATCGGTGACAGCAAATTTTAAATGGGCTCCGTCCTTACCGACCCTCCGGCTGTTCGCTACTTTGATATGCCGGGATACAAAAGCTGCCTGGCGATTACCGTAACCGGTGGGCTGTAACCAATCGAGATATTCCAGTAAGTCAGGCTTGAGTTCGGATAGGGTAACTTCGGCATCAGCGAACAAGGTTTGGCGCAGGTCAAGGGTTGAGAGCTGTTCAGCAGCATTAGCACGCAATCGCTCAATAAGCTCAGCCAGGTCCTCATTTCGCACTGTAAAACCGGCGGCTGCAGCGTGTCCACCGTGATGCTCCAAGAGGTCAGCGCATTGATCGAGTGCCTGGGTGATGTTAAATTCGGGTATGCTGCGGCATGAGCCGCGTGTAAATGTTTCGCCGTAATGGGCGACAATCGCTGGACGATAATATAGTTCAGACAGGCGCGAAGCCACCAGTCCGACAACACCGGGGTTGAAATCCGGATGGGCGGCAAAAAGCAGGTATGAATCCGGGGTGTCCTTAATTGCAATCTGCTCGGCACGTGATTGGATCTCGCGTGTAATGGTCTGCCTTTCACGGTTCTGCATCTCCAGCTTTTGAGCCAATTGTCCGGCCTCAGCAATGCTGGTAGTAGTCAGAAGATGGAATGCGTCCAGGGCCGAATCTAACCTTCCGGCCGCGTTCAAGCGGGGCCCGAGGGCGTAACCGATTTCCATCGTAGTAATCCGCTCGGGTGTTAGACCGGAGACGCCGATCAATGACATGACACCCTGACGTTTTGGATGGCGGATAAGCTCTAAACCAGCTCGTACCAGGGAGCGGTTTTCGCCGACCAAAGGGGCCAGGTCTGCGACAGTACCCAAAGCGACAAGATCAAGGTAATCCTCTGCATTCTGCCCTGAATGGCTGGTTTTAGAGCATAATGCCGAGGCCAGCTTGTATGCCAGGCCGACCCCGGCCAGGTCTTTGTCAGGGTAGCTATCCCCAGGCTGCTTGGGGTCGATTATGGCGAAGGCTTGAGGGAGTTCAATGGCCGGTTGGTGGTGGTCGCTGATGATCAGATCCAGACCCAGACGACAGGCATATTCTGCTTCCGGTAAGGAGCGGATACCGCAGTCCACCGTGATTACAAGCCGAACGCCTTCTTCATGAAGACTGCTAAGTGCCTCGTTGTTAAGCCCGTAGCCTTCGTCAAAACGATTGGGAATGTATCCGCGTACGTCACTCCCCAGGCTCTGTAGTGCCTGTACCAGCAGAGCAGTGGCAGTGACACCATCGGTATCATAATCGCCGTAGATAGCGATGGATTCATGGAGTTGGATAGCCATTAAAATGCGATCAACGGCAGCAGAGATGCCGCACATATTAAAGGGGTCTGTGCCCGCGGGAGGCCTGGCCTCTATATATTGAATGGCCTCGTCGTGTGTGGCATAACCTCGGTTGTACAGGATCTGGCGTAAGAGAGGTGGGTAATGCTGGAGGGCGCTATCAGCCTCCGGTGTGATGGGCGAGGCTATTTGCCAGCGTTTAGGTAATGGAAGCATGCTGTGGTACCAGGGCACATGCCAGGGCAAGTGCCCCCATCAGGCAGACATCATCCCCCAGGGCAGGGGTCGTCAGTGTCAGGTTGTCCAGGTATTCGGGCGACATGACATATTGGTGTAATGCGGCCTTCATAGGTTCAAACAAGAGTGGTCCGCTTTTTGAGACGCCACCACCGATGATCACTATCGAAGGGTTGAAGATGTGTAAATAGTTTGCTAATGCCAGACCCAGGTAGGACCCGGAACGCGCCAGGGCGGCTTTTGCCAGTTCATCCCCCTGTCCGGCAGCGATAGCAATGTCTTTCGCGGTCAATGGCGAACCAACAGGCAGGATGGAGGGTTTTCCCTTAGTAAGTTCCTCCTGTGCCCACCGGGCAATCGACGGACCTGAGGCGAGGGCTTCCAGATGACCGCGCTGACCGCAGCTGCACATTGGACCGTCCGGGAGGATGGTGACGTGCCCAAGTTCGGCAGCCATGCCACGCACTCCTAAAACCATCCGGTCGTCCATGATCACCCCACCGCCAATGCCTGTACTGACCGTAATATAAATAAGGTGGTGGTGACCTATCCCAGCCCCAAACCGCCATTCTCCCAAGGCAGCCAGGTTGGCATCATTGCCCAGGGCGACCGGCACGTGGAAAATATCTTCCAGGTGCTGGCGTAGCGGGAGTTTATCCCAGCCAGGGATGTTCGGGGCTTCGATAATGACCCCGGTATACGCGTCCAGCCAGCCAGGAACCGCCACGCCAATGGCTGCTACCGGTTGGTCTTCAGGCCAGATGGTGGTGATCAATTCAACCAAACGCTCCTCCGGGGTAGCGTTCAGCCCTTGGGTAGAGATACGTTTTGCGATGAGAGGGGAGATCTTTTCGCATGGAATACAGGCGGCGCGCATTTGCGTGCCGCCGATATCAACAGCGATATAATAACCCATGGGCAAAGTATAGCATAATTTTGTTGACGAGTTATCAAAAGACTGCTATCATCACTGACGAAATGAAGAAAGATACTACACCCTGGTATCGGCGTTTTTGGAGGGGCTTTTTACGGTCCTTGCGCTGGTTGATCCCCGGTCTGGGAGTGAAGCGTTGGTTAATTCCAATCATCTTGGGAACTACAATGGCTGGGGTAGGTCTGGCTGTATTGATATTGGATGTATATCGCACAGCCCCAGATACCTGGTGGTTGCCTCTCCTTTCGATGGCGTCTTTACGGTCTTTAGAGCGTCCGATACGCGCCCTGATCTTTGGGTTCATCGGTGCGGTGTTAATCCTGGGGGGGATTTGGGGTTTGTACAGCTCGATTCTGGCACCTTATCGGCGGCCTGGCCATCTTGTGGTCGATGAATTAGCTGTACACAGGCGGCGGGAACGTGGACCGCGCATCGTTGCGATAGGCGGTGGTAACGGCCTGTCCACATTGCTGCGCGGCCTGAAAGCTTACACCTATAACATCACCGCTGTGGTCACAGTTGCAGATGATGGTGGTTCATCCGGGCGTTTGCGTCGATCGATGGGAATATTACCACCCGGTGATATCCGCAACTGCCTGGCTGCACTCTCTAACGACGAAGCCTTGCTGGCCCAGCTTTTCCAGTACCGCTTCCCGACCGGTGATGGCGATATGGAAGGGCATTCCTTCGGAAACCTTTTTATTACAGCCTTAGCTGATATCACCGGCAGTTTCGAGGAAGCTGTCGCCGAATCGGGTCGGGTGCTGTCAGTGCACGGGAGCGTTTTACCAGCGACATTACGCGACGTCACCCTGACTGCTGATATGGTTCTACCTCATACCATCAGTGAAGTACGTGTCGAAGGGGAGAGCACAATTCCGAAATATGCCGGGAAAGTCCGCCGGGTGTGGCTGGATCCAGCTAACCCACCGGCTTATCCGGGAGTTATACAGGCTATCTTAAATGCTGAGTTAATTGTCATCGGTCCGGGCAGCTTGTATACCAGCATCTTACCCAATTTGCTCGTACCTGATATTGTTTCAGCCATCCGTACCAGCCGTGCCCTTAAAATCTATGTCTGTAATGTAGCCACAGAGCCAGGTGAGACCGAGTCTTATAGCTGTGACGATCACATACGTGCCTTGGAAGAGCACGTGGGCAGTGATTTGATTGAATTAATTGTTTGTAACACTAATACCGATAACCAGCTTCCTGAGGGGACCGAATGGGTGTTACCTCAGGATGACCTAGATGTAGACCATGCCGTTTATCGTGCCGATCTTGTCGACCTTGAAAATCCCTGGCGGCACGATTCGGAAAAAATAGCCCAGGTGTTAATGGATTTATACCAGGAACGGACTGGGCCTCTGGTAGAATAGGGGGCGGTTTGTTAGACCGTTAATTCTTCGATGATTACAGCGCTGCTGATGTTTCAGACCAACCGCTGTCGTCTCAAATCATATTAAGATCAAATGGAGGATCTCTATGACAGTCAAAGTAGGTATTAATGGATTCGGCCGCATCGGGCGGCAAGTTCTCAAGGCCATTCGGGATTACCACCCGGATACGCTGGAAGTAGTCGCTTTTAACGATATTGGCGACCTGAAAACCATGGCGCATTTGCTCAAATACGACTCAAACTACGGACGTTTTGACGGCACTGTCGAAGTGGGCGAAGATGCGTTGCATATCGATGGCAAAGCGATTAAGGCGTTTAAAGAGACCGATCCGTCCAAGTTACCGTGGAAGGATCTGGGAGTTGACATCGTCATTGAAAGCACCGGCCTTTTCACTATTAAGAAAGACGGCGTTAACAAGAAAGGCAAGGTGGTCCAAGGTGCTGAGAACCACATTACCAAAGGTGGCGCTAAAAAAGTTATCATCACCGCACCGGCTGAAGGTGAAGACCTCACCGTTGTCCTGGGTGTTAATGACGATATGTACGATCCTAAAGTACATCATGTTATCTCTAACGCTTCCTGCACTACCAATGGTTTAGCCCCGGCCGTCAAGGTCGTCCATGACAAATTTAAAATTGTGCGCGGATTCATGACCACTATCCACGCCTACACAAACGATCAGCGCATCCTTGACCTGCCTCACAGCGACTTACGCCGTGCCCGCGCCGCAGCCATGAATATCATCCCAACCACAACGGGTGCCGCCAAGGCGATTAATCTGGTCATTCCTGACCTGGTAGGTAAGTTGGATGGTTACGCCTTGCGCGTTCCCGTCTCTACTGTATCAATCATCGACTTGACGGCCGAGATCGAGGTTCCAACGACAACTGAAGAGCTGCGCCAGGCCTTCCGTGACGCGGCTGCTGGCCGGATGAAGGGTATTTTGGCTGCGGTCGATGAACCGCTCGTCAGCATCGACTTCAAGGGTGATGACCACAGCTCATCGGTAGACCTGCAATTCACGATGGTGCTCGGTAAAGGGAAGAGCACCCTGGTGAAAGTTGTTGCCTGGTATGATAACGAATGGGGCTACTCGGTCCGTACTGCAGACCTGGCTAATCTACTCGCCAGCAAGCTCTAAAAAAATAATACTTGCATTGTTGTTTATGTAAGTATTTTTGACGGAGGCATCATGTTCAATAAGAAGACAATCAGAGATATTGATGTCAAAGGTAAGCGTGTTCTGGTACGAGTGGACTACAACGTGCCGATTAAGGATGGCAAAGTTGGCGATGACACCCGTATCCGGGCAGCGATGCCGACCTTGGAGTACCTCCTGCAGCATGGAGCCGCCCTGATCCTGTGCTCTCACCTGGGACGCCCGAAAGCAGGGCCTGATCCGAAGCTATCTCTACGCCCCGTGGCTGCCTACCTGAGTGGGTTGATGGGTAAGCCGGTGGCTTTTGCTGAAGACTGCATTGGTCCAGTCGCAGAAATGGCAGCCAAAGCTCTCAAGCCAGGAGAGATCTTGCTGCTGGAAAACACCCGCTTCCATCCTGAAGAAGAGAAAAACGACCTGGAAATGGCCAAAAAGCTGGCTTCTCTGGCTGACCTGTATGTCAACGATGCCTTTGGCTCTGCTCATCGTGCCCACGCCTCCACTGAGGGTGTAACCCGTTTCCTTCCAGCGGTTGCTGGCTTTTTGATGGAGAAAGAGATAATCTACCTGGGTCAGGCGATCACTAACCCCAAGCGACCGTTTATCGCAATCCTCGGGGGCGCCAAGATCAGCGACAAGATCGGGGTGATCCGCAATCTATTGACCAAGGCCGACCAGGTGTTGATTGGCGGTGGCATGGCGAATACCTTCTTTAAGGCCCAGGGTTATCCTATCGGTGACTCGCTGGTCGAGGACGAAGCCCTGGAAACAGCCCGCCAGTTGGTAACTGAAGGTAAAAATCGCCTGCGCCTGCCCTTTGATGTCGTGATCGGCGACCGCTTTGACGCTGAAGCTGAGCTCAAGGTAATGCCGATGGGCCCCGTCCCCGATGGTTGGCGCATCCTGGATATCGGCCCTGAGACCGTAGCTGCGTACAGTAAAGCAGTAACTGGTGCAGGGACTGTCGTCTGGAATGGGCCGATGGGCGTGTTTGAGTTCCCACGCTTCGCAAAAGGTACCTTCGACCTGGCAAAAGCTGTCGCTAATAGCGGTGCAACAACCATTATTGGTGGCGGTGATTCGGTAGCTGCCATT
>CAZPWU010000122.1:0-6454 GCA_964590325.1 uncultured Anaerolineaceae bacterium
CCCGATAGGTGAAGAGATCAGGCTGCCCAAAGGTGGTGGGACACTGGAGGTGGAGGCCAGTGTTATAGCTGTGCAGCCCTTCCATAAGCTGGAGATTGTGGTCAATGGTCAGGTGGTCGCCAGTGAGCCGGTGAATGAAGGGACACTATCCACGCGCCTGCACACCCAGCTCCACCTTGACCGCAGCAGCTGGATTGCGGCGCGCTGCCTCAGCCATCATAAAGTATGGCATATCTGGCCGGTGTTCATGGCCGCACATACCTCACCCATCTATGTAAAAGTGGCTGACCAGGAGATGTTCAGCTCATCGGATGCAGCTTATATGCTCACCTTGATCGAGGGTGGGATGGCCTGGCTGGACACTTTATCGATCCCGGCCGATCCACAAAGGCAGGCGCATATCCGGGGTATCTTCCAGACGGCTGGTGAAGAATTGAACCGCCGGATGCACACACATACCCCCCTACCGAGAAACAATGGTTAAATACCAGACTTCTAACACAAGGCTATTGACATTCATAGAATAAAATCAAAGGAGTATAAATATGGGTCCTCAATCGGAAGATAATTCCTTGAAGCCTTATCTAGATGCAACTTTGCCCGTAGATCAAAGAGCATCAGACTTGCTCGCGCGCATGACCTGGGAGGAGAAGGTCGCACAGTTGGGCTCTTACCTCAACTTTATGGATTGGGAAAAATGGGGACGGCTCAACCAGTCTGAAAAGATTGCTTACATTGAATCTCTATCAGCCGCTGAGGTTATTGGATCCGGCGTGGGACAGCTCAGCATCTTATTAAGAGAACTGCCACCTCAAACAGCGGTGAAGAAATCCAATGAGATGCATACCTATGTCCGTGAACATCATCGCCTGGGCATCCCACCTATCATCCATGATGAAGGGCTGCACGGCCTCTTTGCCAATGATGCCACCAGCTTCCCACAAGCTATCGCTATGGCCAGCAGCTGGCATCCTGAGCTTTTAGAAGAAGTTGCCACAGCCATTGGTCGTGAAGCCAGGTCCAGAGGCATCCGGCAGCTTCTCAGCCCGACGATTAACATAGCCCGTGATCCACGCTGCGGTCGGACTGAGGAAACCTATGGTGAGGACCCATATCTGACGACCAGGATGGCAGTTGCATTTGTGCGTGGAATCCAAAGCCAGGGCGTGGTCGCCACACCCAAGCATTTTGCTGCCAATTTCGTCGGCGATGGCGGTCGCGACAGCTATCCCATCCACTTTTCAGAACGGCTTTTACGCGAGATTTATCTGCCTGCCTTTGAGGCCTGTGTACATGAGGGGAATGCCCTCTCGATCATGGCGGCCTATAACTCATTGGACGGCCTGCCCTGTTCGTGCAACCATTGGCTGTTGACCGATCTGCTCAGGAAGGAGTGGGGTTTCAAGGGCTTTGTGGTATCCGACTACGGTTCGGTCATCCACATCATGGAAAAACATGCTGTCGCGGGAACCAAACAGGAAGTGGCAAAACGCGCCGTCGAGGCAGGCCTGGATGTTGAATTACCTGCCACGGATTGTTACGGTGCCCCCATGCTGCAGGGCCTCAAGGACGGCACGATCTCCACTGAGGCGGTTGATGAGGCGGTCCGGCGGGTGTTGACCGTTAAATTCGGCTTGGGGCTTTTCGATGATCCATTTGTCGATGAAAAAGAAGCCGAGGCGGTTAACCACAACCAGAAACACCGGGAGTTGGCGCTGCTGATGGCCGGCGAAGCGATGGTCCTGTTGAAAAATGAAGGAGGCCTCCTGCCTCTCCCCTCCGATGTCCAATCGCTCGCTGTTATCGGACCTCTGGCGGATGAACCCGCTCTAGGAGGATATACCTGGAACGGCTACGAACGCGACCGGTTGATAACACCTCTGAGGGGGATCCGAGAGCGGGTCAAAGGTAAGGTAAAAGTCCAATATGCCCAGGGATGTACCCTTACCGGCGACGCAAAAGATGAGATCGCAGAGGCTGTCCAGGCAGTCAGACAGTGCCAATTTGCTGTATTGTGCGTGGGGAACACCTCACAGACTGAAGGAGAGCAGCGTGATCGCGCCAACCTGGAGCTACTGGGCGTCCAGGCAGACTTGGTCGAGGCTATAGCTGAGGCGGGGGTGCCAGCGGTTGTGGTGTTGATCAACGGCAGCGCCATCCTCATGTCCGGCTGGATTAGTCAAGTCCCTGCGGTGCTGGAAGCGTGGTACCCCGGTGAGGCTGGCGGCACAGCCATCGCCGAAGCCCTGTTTGGCGATGCCAATCCAGGCGGAAAGCTGCCGATCAGTATCCCGCGCGCTATGGGTCAGCTGCCGCTGTACTACAACACCAAACCCTCTGGGCGCATCAATGATTACGTGGACTTAAGCGGTAAGCCACTGTTCCCGTTTGGTCATGGCTTAAGCTATACCACATTTTCCTATCGCAACCTTCATATCAGCCCTGAGAGAGCCAATTCGCAACAGAAGGTCCTTATCAGCCTGGAGGTCGAAAACACCGGCAGTCGTGCTGGCGACGAGGTGGTGCAGTTATATATGCACGATAAAATCGCCAGCGTTGTGAGGCCAGTCAAGGAGCTCAAGGGTTTCAAGCGCATCAACCTCAAACCCAATGAGATCAAGAGGGTAAATTTTGAAATCGATACTCGTCAGTTAGGTTTATACAACGTGGATATGGAATATGTTGTAGAACCTGGCGAATTTGAAATCATGGTGGGAAGCTCCTCTGAAGATATTCGCTTGAAGGGTATTCTGGAGGTCGTTAGTTAAATTAATTGGATTTGATTAAATGAGCAAGACATGGCGTGGTATCTTCCCGATCGTTGTGACGCCTTTTACACCAGGCTACGAGCTGGATGAGGCAGCCCTGCGTAAGGTCGTCTGCTTTTGCATCGAAGCTGGGGCGCGCGGCCTGGTAGGGCCGGCCAATGCCAGTGAGTTCTCCACCCTCTCGGATGAAGAACGCAAACGTTGGATTGAGATCGTCGTCAGCGAGGTGGGTGGGCAGGTGCCGGTGGTCGCCAGCACTACCTGCGGACATGCCCTGCCTGCGGTCGCCCTCAGCCGCTTTGCACAGCAAGTCGGCGCGGATTGCATCATGTCAATGCCGCCCCATGTCATGCATCCCGATGCAGAGGGCTGCTATGCGTATTACCAGGCTCTCTCCTCGGCTTTGCAGATCCCGATCATGATCCAGAACTACATCGGACCGGTTGGCACGCCGATGAACCCGGAGCTTATGGCGCGCATGTGCCGGGAGCTGTCTCATGTGGAATACATCAAAGAGGAAACGCTCCCCTCCTCCCGCATGGTCAGTGCCACACTGGCCGCGGCCGGAAAGCATTGCAAAGGAGTGTTCGGTGGGCAGGCCGGGCAGTATCTGCTGGACGAATACCGGCGCGGCGCGTCCGGCAATATGCCCGCCTGCCAGACGACCGACCTCCTTCAGGCAGTCTGGGATAAGCTCGAAGCCGGCGATGAACCCGGCGCGCGCAGCCTGTTCAACCGGGTGCTGCCGTTGATCAACTACGAGCGCCAGTACGGTGTGGCATTATATAAAGAGGTGCAGTACAGGCGTGGCGTGGACACCTGCCGGGCATGCCGGACCCCTGGAAAAGACCTGGATGAAGAGGACCGGCGTGAGCTGGATGCGATTTTGACTGATATCGAACCCTTGTATAAAATCTGAGGCCAGCATGGACAATCGCACACAATTCAAGGGTAAGGTTGCCATAGTCACCGGCTCAACCGGCGGGATGGGTGCGGGTATTGCCCGTCGCCTGGCAGCCGAAGGTGCTGTGGTAGTCATCTCAGGTCGCAGAGTTGAACACGGCGAACGGGTGGCGCGGGATATCCGTAATTCTGGCGGACAGGCTTTGTTTGTACGCGCAGATATTTCCAGCGAGACGGACTGCGTAAACCTGATCCGCACCACATTGGAGCACCTGGATCGATTGGATATTCTGGTCAACAACGCTGCTATCACGCCAGATGAACCACCCGGGGAACAGTCAGCCGAGCTGTGGGATCAGGTCTTCGATATTAATGTGCGCGGGGCTTTCATCTGTTGCCGTGAAGCTATCCCAACCATGCGACGGCAGGGCGGGGGACGTATCATCAACATTGGCTCGACAGTACCTTTTCGGGGTAAAATGGACCGGCTGGCTTACGGCTGCTCCAAAGGGGCACTGTGGGTGATGACCAAAATGATGGCGCGCGATCTGGTGCGTGACCATATCCTGGTCAATTGGATCTCCGTAGGCTGGGTCGCTACGCCTGGTGAAGTCGAATTACGCCATAAGCTTCACGGCGATGGGCTGTCTTTCCTGGAAGAGGTTGGGAAGAGCGCACCGCTTGGGCGGCTTGAGACGGTGGAGGATATTGCCGCCGGGGTCGCTTACCTGGCCTCAGATGATGCCAGCCATGTCACAGGCTGCGATCTGAACATTTCAGGTGGGTTATGGATATAAATCTAATAAGAGTTGCGCAGTTGAACGAGAAAAGCCCTTCCTTTGCGAAATGGGTAAGTCCTATCTTAGAAAAGTATGAAGATCGTTGAATTAAAAACCTTTGTAGTCGGTAACCCCTGGAAGAACTGGGTGTTTGTAAAAGTTCTCACCGACGAGGGGTTGACCGGCATTGGAGAAGCCACAGGAGGGTTAAGTGCCAAACCGGGTGAGGCGCAGGTCTACGAGCTGAAGCGCTTTGTCATCGGCGAAGATCCCTTGCAGCCCGAACGGCTGTGGCACAAGATGTATAAAGGGCTGTTCCTGGGCTCTAACGTGGGCATGAACGCCATTGAGATCGCATGCTGGGACATCCTGGGCAAAACCCTGAATGTGCCGCTCTGGAAGTTATTAGGAGGAAAACAGAACCCCAGGCTGCGTGTATATGCCAATGGCTGGTATACGGGCCCGCGCGACCCTGGCTTCTTTGCCGAAGCGGCGATGCGGGTCAAAGAGGTGGGCTACACTGCCCTTAAGTTTGATCCCTTTGGCACTACCTATCGCTTTATAGATTCCTCCGAGGAGAAACTATCCCTCGCTATTGTACGCGCCGTTCGACAGGCAGTGGGTGACCAGATCGACCTGTGCATCGAAGGACATGACCGCTTCAGTGTCTCTACCGCTATCCGTATTGGCAGGCAGCTAGAGGAATTGCGACCCATGTGGTTCGAGACGCCGGTGATGTCCACGGATATCCCTGCCACCATCGAGGTGGCACGGTCGATACCGGTCCCGGTCGCGGCTGGCGAGCGGTTCAGCAGGCTGTCACAGGTCGCCGAGCTGGTCTCACAACGTGTCGTAGACATCGTTCAACCTGAAACGCTCCACATCGGAGGCATCTCTGGGGCGCGCAAGGCGTGCGTCATTGCTGAAGCAGCTGAGGCTTTCATCGCCCTGCATCAGGCGCAGAGCCCGTTAAACACCGCTATCAACGCCCATATCCACGCCAGCATCCCCAATTTCTTGATCCAGGAATGCTTTGACGATTTCCTGGTGCCCTGGGCACATGAGATCATGCACGGGGTACCGCAGGTCAAGGATGGATACCTGGAGCCCTCGGATGCGCCGGGGCTTGGTGTCGAATTAGATGAGGTTGAAATAACTAAACACCCTTACGGAGAGGAGAATTTCCTGCGTCTGTTCGAGGAAGGTTGGGAACGGCGGAAACCCCACGGTGCATAACTTGTATGTTGAGACCAGGCGCAATGTATGTTGTGCTAGCCCTATAATTCAATAAACAATGAGGAGCATGATGAGATAAACAATGGAAGCAATGGATACTGTATCGTTATTCAATTCAATCCAACCCCATTATCCTGAGCTAAAAGGACAAGTCGCCATTGTTACTGGCTCAAGCAAGGGGATTGGGAAAGGGATCGCCATCCGGCTGGTGCGGGAGGGCATGAAAGTGGTTATTACCGCACGGCATGCTGAAGAGGTGGAAGAGACCACCGCAGAGCTGCGCTCCTTGGGTGCGCAGGTCTCATCTGTACCCGGAGATGTTAGCAGTACACAGGATATCGATCGCTTGATCAACGAGACCCTGAGCGCTTTCGGCACCATCGACCTGGTTGTCAACAACGCCGCTGACCTGAAAAGAAGACCGTTCTTCACCGTGACCGAGGAGATGATGGATATTGAGCTTAAAGCCAATATCAAAGGACCATTCATCCTGTCCTATAAGGCTGCACAGGTGATGAAAGAAAAAGGCCATGGTAATATCATCCACATCAGCTCCGTCGGTGGGCTGCGCGCTCACCATCCCGGGCTGCCTTACGATGCCACCAAGGGTGCCCTGGATGCCATGACACGGGTGATGGGAATTGAACTCGCCGAGCTCGGTATCCGCGTCAACGGTATCGCACCGGGGGCAATCTACACTGAGCACCGACTGCCACTCGACCACCCAAAAATGAAGCTGGTTGCCCAACTGATCCCAATCCGGCGCCT
>CAZPWU010000123.1:0-6450 GCA_964590325.1 uncultured Anaerolineaceae bacterium
GGCCTTCTCCCTGCTGATTTTTATCATGGTGAAATTGGTGCCTCGATTCGCCAGCGTTACCAAAACCTATGGGAGGAAATAACTCGCGAGCAATTAATATCACCTGGCGAGCATTTCCGCATTCAGGAACACATCCGGGCTCTCAATGCCCTGGGGTTCTCGGTAAAAGACATTGATCTCCAAACCAAAAATGATGGCGATAAATTGCGCTTACGTATCTTCGTAACAGACCGGAATTTTCATCGAGACCAGTTGTTAAACCTGACCGGATTGGAGGCCGAAGAAATGCAAGCTCGCCAGATGATGAATGAAATATACGAGCATAAAGCCATTCTTTCCCAGGCCCATAATCGCAGTACGCCATTAAGTGTCGCTGCCTACCATTGGTTAGAAAATATATACAAGCCTGTCATGGCACGTCTTCAATCCCTTTTAGATCAATACAACGCTCCGGCAGAGCTCTACTGCCAGGTATTAGAGCACAAGTGGTATATGTCTGAACGGGCGAAAAATGATGTCGGGCATCAGGCCGCGGTCGATGATTATCTACAAAATATCGTAGGTCATAAGGAAGACGGAGCTGGTTAAGGTTTCGCATATTTTTTCATTTTTAAAATATAAAAATCAATGGGAGCTAATCGGAACCTATCATTTTCGACAGTTTTAAGAATGTCTTGCTTGAACCTGAAAGACTTGCGCATCTATACTGCCTGACATACAATTAATTCATGTCTGAATCCGAGGTTTTTACCTCCTCTACCAGGTGGGACATTATCTATATCCGTGGGTCTCGCATCATCTTATATTTATACGAACTGACAGCATTGTTCGTGTTCGTAGCGATACCGATTTCTGCGATCAGATGGCTGCGCATCCCTCCTTCTGAAATCTCACTGCAATTGTTCCCTACCTCGAACTGGATCACCTATCTGATACCTTACCTGGTAGGTCTTATCTACCTATTAAGTAGCCTTTGGGTGCTGGGTTTACATCGCAGAGACGCGGATGGGCATGCTTTCGTGGTGTTCGCAACTTCGGCTGCCATAACAATTGGTGCCCTTTTTGACACCCTCACCACCCATCGTCTAGCTTATTTATGGACACTGGCTTTGGCTCTGACCGGAGGTGGTCTGGTCAATCTGGCAATGCTGTTTCCTCACGAAGAGCAGCTTGCGATACGTATCCCTTATTTAAGGTGGATCGGTTATATCCCTGTTTTGCTTTTTGCTCTGTTCGCATTTCCTTATAACTCTACCAGGCAAGTTGATTTCAATACATTATGGAAACTTGATTATATTTATACTGGAATCGCTTGCCTCTTCTTTTTGGGTTGGACCGCATTTCGCAGGTATACATCGCCTTCCCCCATCGCTCGCGAACAGGCACGTCTGGTCATGTGGGGGGCTTTAATTTCTTTCATACCTATTACGATCTGGTTCCTGACCTCTATCTTCTTTCCAAAGGTAATTTTTACACCTTTCTTGTTGCTGCCGATGAGTATTTTCCCTATTGCCATCTCTTATGCCATCTTACGTCATCGGATGCTGAATACTGATTACCTGCTCAGCCGGGCAGTGATTTATGGGTTACTAGCAGTGTGCGCAGTAGGTGGTTATGCATTGCTCGTCAGCGGTTTAACCATCATCTTTGGCAGCGCCTTCCAGGCAAATAGCCCTCTTGTCATTGGCGTAGTATCTTTCATTGTTGCGATACTACTCTATCCCTTACGAGGTTACCTCCAGAAACTCATCGATTCTTTATTCTCGCGTGGTCAAGCAGCCTATCGGGAGCGTTTGCAAGCTTTCAGCCGGGAGCTTACCCGGGCAATGGAACTACCCATTATCATTGGCCTATTACGCCAATATATCCACCAGATTCTTCTCCCAATCCAGGTGCATATCTTTTTACACGATCCTCTCAGCGATCATTACATAGCGACCGCCGACGGTAGCAACCATTCCTCCCGTCCGACCAGCGATCTGCGATTCTCGACCAACAGCCCCCTGGTCCAGGTTTTATCCAATCAACGCACATCGATATTCTATGGTGAAACAACCTCCCCGCCTGTTGCTCTCCAATCAGAAAAAACCCGATTAGCTCTTTTGGCATCCCAACTTTTTGTACCTCTACCGGGGAGGCAGCGGTTAACAGGATGGCTGGCCTTAGGGCCTCGCCGGTCCGGGGAACCTTATGGAAACCGTGACCTCGAATTCCTGGAAGCGATATGTGACCAGGCTGCGTTGGCAGTTGAACGCGCTCAAGTGGTAGGAGACCTGGAACGACGCGTCCATGAGATGAATGTCCTGACCCGCGTCTCGCAGGGTATCAATGTAACTCTGGCTTTTGACGATATCCTTGAGTTAATTTATGCCCAGACCTCACAGGTAATATCCAGCCGGGACTTCCGTATAACACTGCGCGATAACTACAGCGATATTCTCTATCATGTTTTCTATTTAAATAACGATGAACGTATCGAAAAGGAAGAGAATCACCCGTTGCCTGTTGGACAGGGAATGGAACAAGAGGTTATAAAAAGCCGTCGACCTGTTATTACCGATGATTACGAACGGGAATGCCGTAGCCGCGGAGTACTCCCCTCCCACCAGGGGATTTATGCCTGGTCGGGTGTTCCACTGAACACCGGTGCTGAAACAATCGGTGTGATCAGCCTGGGAAGCCGTGACCCTGCTGTAACCTATACTGACGAACAAGTAAATTTGCTCCAGGCGATTGCTGACCAGGCTGCCGGTGCAATCGTTAAGGCTCGTTTGTTACAGGAATCTGAACGCCGCACTCGCCAGTTAACATCGCTGAACGAAGTCGCACGTAGCCTTACCTCAACCCTGGCGTTGGAACCCCTCCTTAACCAGATCCTCCAGAACGCCGTAGACATCCTAAATTGTGAAGCCGGAAGCCTGCTCCTGGTTGACAATCAAACCGATGAATTAGTCTTCGAATTGACAAACGGACCTGTCGCACAAGATTTGGCCGGGAAACGTTTACCACCTGGAACCGGTCTGGTCGGGAAAGCCGTCAATACACGCCAACCGATCATCGCTAACGATGTCCGCCGAAACAAAGAGTGGTTTGATAAGCCCGATGAACAGACCGGTTTTACGACGAATGATTTGTTGGTTGTTCCAATGTTGGTAAAAGACCATGTGACAGGGGTCATCGAAGTCATCAACCGACGTGATGGTCTACCGTTTACACCTGATGACCAGGAATTATTAGCTGCGTTTACCAGTCAGGCAGCCGTCGCAATCGAAAATGCACGCCTCTACACCCTCACTGACCAGACCCTGGCCGCTCGGGTTGAGGAGTTATCCGTGATGCAGCGCATTGACCGGGAGTTAAACGCCAGCCTGGATGTCAGTCGAGCCATGCGGATCACCTTAGTATGGGCAATGCGCCAATCGAAAGTCTCTGCAGGACTGGTCGGATTTATAGATAAATCCGAGGTGCGCGTGATGGCTGCACAAGGCTATATTACCGAACAGGAATATTTTAAGGATTCCTATTTATCGATGGAGCTACCGGCCCTTAAATTGGCAATCCAGAGCGGACAGCCACAGTGTGTATATGCCAGCGAGGGGAAAGAGAATTTTACCTTGCTGAATGGAGGTCAGGCCCAGGTTGTCATCCCCATCCGGCGCGAAGCAGTTGTCATTGGTATTATCCTGCTCGAAAGTAATCGTAATGAAACCTTTTCTGAGGAGATCCTGGCCTTCTTATCCCGTCTGAGCGACCATGCTGCAATTGCTATCGCAAACGCACAACTTTACGCTGAAGTACAGGCTGCTAACCTGGCTAAGAGCGATTTTGTGTCCTTCGTCTCGCATGAATTAAAAACACCCATGACCTCCATAAAAGGGTTTACCGATCTACTGGCTGGCGGAGTGGTGGGCCCGATAAACGATACCCAGGCAAACTTTCTCAATACGATACGTTCGAACGTTGACCGCATGACTACCCTGGTTTCGGACCTGGCCGATATCTCAAGAATAGAAGCAGGTCGTCTGCGCCTTGAATTCGAGGCCGTATCTGTCTCGGAGGTCATCGACGAAGTTGTACGATCTACGCGAGCCCAAATTGAAGAAAAAGAACAAGCCCTTGACGTTCATATCCCGTCAAATTTACCTCCAATGTGGGGTGACCGTACCCGGCTGATCCAGATTTTAACCAACCTTGTCAATAACGCGTATAAATACACACCTCAAAAGGGGCATATCGAAATCATCACCGAGCAAGTAGATAACCGCTGGGATCCCAACGGAGCGAAAAAAGTAATCCATACAGCTATACGCGATAATGGATATGGAATCAATCCCGAGGATCAGAAAAAAATCTTCCAAAAGTTCTTCCGTTCCGATGATCAAAAGATCCGTGACATACCGGGGACTGGTCTGGGTTTAAATATCACCAAAATCCTGGTGGAGATGCAAGGTGGGCGCATCTGGTTTGAGAGTGAACCCCATCGGGGGACGATTTTTCACTACATTATCCCGAACGTTGAAACAGCATGATTTAGGAAAATATCAACATGCCTCTCGCTGCAGTCGTTAGCCAAACCCAGGCTTTGGAAGGTCGTGAAGCCGCTGTACAAGCTACCCAACAAGCGCTTGAACTGCTGGGTAAAAATCCTGTCTTGGGGTTTGTCATTGCGTCTCACTACTACCCAATTCAGCAAGTGGTCAGTGGGATAGCCACGCTTTTAGGGGATGCACCATTGATCGGCTTCAGCACTTCGGCCGAATTAACGACCGGTGGACAAAACCAGCGATCTGTTGCAGTGGCTTTATTAAGCGGCGCTGATATCCAAACCCAGGCCGACTGGTGGCCCGGTTACTCAGAGGACAGCCGGTTAGCTACACAAAAGATAAACCAGGCGTTTGAACTGAGCCACGCTATCGGGTCGTTATTAGTGGTCGCAGATGGGTTGAATGGGGATGCTAAATTGTTATGTGCCGCCCTTGCTCCAGGAGACTATACATTGGCTGGCTGCCTGGCGGGTGGTGACTTGCGACGAGCGCGGACTTACCAGGTAGGCGGGAGAAAATCTGGCTCTAATGGCCTGGCTGCTGCTTTGTTGTCTGGGAATATCGTCATCGGCGTTGGCTTATCCCACGGTTGGCAGCCTGTTGGGGCCTATTATAAAGTGACGCGCGCTCGAGGACCCTGGGTACGGACACTGGATGACCATACCGTCGCCGATGTGTACGGTAAACTGTTCAGTTACCAGGCACGCGAATGGGCTTTTCCACCACTCAACGAGCTGGCACGCCTCTACCCACTGGGGATCGAACAGGAGGGTAAAGAGGCATATTTAATAAGAGCCCCCATACGCATGGAAGCGGACGGGAGCTTAAGGATGAATACTGCCGTCCCCGAGGGCAGTATTGTACATTTAATGACTGGTAGCGTTGATAGCTGTCTGGAAGCATCCCGGAAAGCTGCCCAGCAAGCCTTAGACAACCTGGGGACGGCCCGACCTGTCTTCGCACTTGTACTTGTTGACATCGCCTGGCAAATACTGCTCGAAGCCAATCCAGGCAGCGAAGTCTCTGCTATCCGCAGTGTTCTGGGTGAGAGCATCCCTATTTTAGGGGGGTACACATTTGGGCAGTTAGCCTATTCAGTCCCCTCACGCACCCCTGAGCTCTATAACCAACATATTGAGGTTGTCCTCTTCGGTGAAGTAGAGGAGTAGCTTCGTGAATCCATCTACGTCGGTAGCCGTCCTTTCAGCTCTTTGGCATTAAACGGTCCGGGTTCTGCGATCAATTTTCGGGCTGCCTCGACCTGCTCCCAAACGTTCCATAAAAGAACCCCTCGGACACGACCATTTTTAAGATAATAAACGACGCCTTTTTGGTAGGGTTCTTGCCAATCAGCTACCATTTCTAGCTGTGAGTTTAACTCACCAACGGCTTCGTAGCCCAATTCAAAAAGATCCGAGAAAAAGAATGGCAGGTGATGGTATGGTTTTTGATCACCAGCCATATTCTGGCCAGCATTCATCCCCATCGTATTGGCATTATCCTCGTGTTCCACTCGCATACGGACCCCAAGCGTAGGATTATAAAAAGAGGCGACATCCCCCGCCGCATAGATACCTGCATGACTCGTTTGTAAAAATTCATCCACGACAATGCCATTATCGACCTTTAAGTCAGCCTGGTTGGCTAATTCGACATTCGGCTGGATCCCTATACCAGCTACTACCCCCTCAGCCTGTAATTCGCGGTCACTACCTAATTTTAGAATTAACTGGCTTGAGCGGCTTTGAAAGCCCTGGACAGTATCTCCCGCAAGGACCTCTACACCTTTATCCCGGTAAAAGTGGTTTAGATATTGAGACAGGTCATGGGGATAAACACGCGCCCCGATACCCTCCTCAGGAAATATCATCGCCACCTCTTTTCCATTCATGGCGAGGGCTGCAGC
>CAZPWU010000124.1:0-6446 GCA_964590325.1 uncultured Anaerolineaceae bacterium
CTTCGGATTGAGGACATCCCCTGATATTTCAGCCAATGGGATAACCATAAAAGCCCTGGTCCATACAATCGGATCAATTATCTTCCCGTCAACCAGTATTATGTCCAGGTCTATTGGGCGAGGGGCATTTTTATCTGTCGTTCGTACACGACCCAGGTCGGCTTCTATACGACATAGGACCTCATGTTTAAGATGTAGAAGGGAAAGTTCTGTATGGATCAAGGCTACTGCATTAAGGTAGTTAGGGCCTTCTAAATCAGCCGGCGGTGTTTCCCAAACTCCTGAAACCAATTCTACAGCGACATATTTGCGCAACAATCTGAATGCCCTGGGTAGGTTTTTAACCGGGGCAATATTCGAACCTAAACTTATATAAATATTGTGAATTAATAGAGGCTGTTCACTGGCCTCATCCACTTCGACTTCGTTCAATTTCAACCCCAACAGATTTTGAGAAACGAACTGCACCGGGTTTTTCCACCCGAATACGTACTTTTTGTACGCGAGGATCTTCCATGCAAAGTCGTGCGATATCTCCTGCCAGAGCCTCGACGGTAAACCGGCGTGAACTTTCGGCATGAGCGATAACTTTCTTGGCTATTGTCCGGTAATTAACACAGTCGGCAATATCGTCCGTTTCACCTGCTTTATTCAGATCAATAAATAAGACGATATTGATAAGGATGTCTTGCTGATTAACGCGTTCTTCCTCGTTAATTCCGATAATCCCTCGTGCCAATAAATCCTTGATGAAAACTTGATCCATGGATGCTCTCTTTTCATCGGGTAATTTTATCGTTGGATAAAACATGGGGAATATTTACCGTGTTGATCTTACAATTTTTACAGCCTTATATCAGATGCCTGCCTCCATCCACGTGGAGTATTTCACCAGTTATATAGCTGGGGCCGGTCAGTAGAAAAATCAACGCCTGCCCAACTTCATCGAGATTTGCCCATCGATTTGCAGGTACATTATCAATTATTCCTTTTAACTCTGCACCATCGCTGGGGGGGAGGATAGCACCAAAGGCTAAGCCATTCACGGTTATGCGAGGGGCAAGAGCGACAGCCATTGAACGGGTTAAGGCTGCCAGGGCAGCTTTACTGATGGTATAAGGGAGGTGGTCAGACGAAGGACGGAGAGCGCGCCAATCCAGGATGTTGATAATGCGCCCCTCATTTCCGGGTGCCAGATTTGTGAAAAATGCTTGGCTGAGTAAAAAAGGGGCTGTCAAGTTCACTGCCAGATGGCGTTCCCAAGCAGATATATCGGTACTTGAGATAGTCAAGGGTTCGAAAATCGCTGCACTGTTGATCAGTCCATATAATGGACCGTATACAAGAGCCTGGGGAATAAGGCTAGCCACCTGGGTTGGTTCGCTTAAATCTGCCCGGAGTATATAAGCTTTACGACCTATGGAATCGATTTCCGCTCTCACTTCCTCAGCTTCCGTCGGAGAACAACCGTGATGAATTATGACTGTGGCACCCGCTTGAGCAACGCTTAGAGCAAGAGCCCGTCCAACCCGTCTGGCCGCACCTGTAATAAGGACGATCTTATCTGCAAGGTCTATCCCACTCACGATACATCTCCTTGTAGTTATATGTAAATAGAAGAGATTTGTGACACAGTTAGTAGCATAAGGTGATCAAAGAGTTTCGGTTACTTTTGTTAAACCATGTGGTAGATCTGGATTCAATCCCCTCGCTTGTGTAAGGGCTAATCCAAAGAGCTGGCCTGGGATGACAGCTATCAAAGGAGAAAGCCACTCTGGTACATCAGCAGAGATTGGCAATGCCAGGTGAGCTTGGTCTAATAATTTAGGGTCATCGGATATTATTAATAACTCGGCATCTCGCTTCTTTAGATCGGTTACTAATTCGCTGATATCATCTTGTACAATCCCCTTCGGTGCGATGACCATGACCGGAAATCCATCGCGCACCATTGCTATTGGGCCATGTCGAAAGTCGGCGGAAGAATACGGCTCAGTAATCGTTTGAGTCAGTTCCTTAATTTTTAGAGCGATCTCAAAAGCAGTTCCATAATTGAAACCTCGACCGATGACGATACAATGGGCCATATATCGGTACCGTTCTACTCGTTTCAATACTGGCATTAGGAGATTTAGAGTTTGTTCCATCAGGTCCGGCAGACGCTGAAGCTGGATTAACCTTTCGATATCCCCTTCATAAGCTGCTGAAAATAAGCTCAGTACTCCTAAGGAGGCTGTGTAAGTCTTTGTAGCTGCTATAGCTCGCTCTGACCCAGTATTCAAACGGATGAAAAATTCTGCGGTTTTTGATAGAGGGGAGGCTGGATCGTTTGTGATGGCAAGGGTAGGTTGATTTTGTCGACGACCTTCGGCAACGACTTCAACGATATCTGGTGATTGACCTGATTGGGATATACCGATCACAAGCGCCCCATCGAGCCTGGGTGGACGATGATAAAGGGTGAAAAGAGAAGGTGTGGTGAGGGAAACAGGGAACCCATTATAAGCACCGAAGAGATATTGGGCATAACGGGCTGCATTATCGGAGCTGCCTCGAGCGGCAATCAGGATATATTTAAAACAACCACGTAATTGCGCTACAAGTTGATTAACATTCTCCGTTTCAGCTTCAAGCAATCGTCGTATTACTTCAGGTTGTTCATAAATTTCTTTTTCAAGGATAGACATATACGCCCTGTACGTCCCATGTGATCTTAGATATGAACGCTTGATCCATTTGCAATTTGCTGATATCTATACCATTACATCATGGGTAATATTAAGAACACCTCTCTGGATCGCTAACAGTTCCCCGATACCTTTATAAGCGAGGTTTAATAAATTATCGAGCGTACTTCTGGTAAATGGTGCACTTTCAGAAGTGCCTTGGACTTCGATGAATTCCCCGGAAGAGTTCATAACGACATTTATATCTACCTGGGCGATACTGTCTTCTTCGTAACACATGTCCAGCACTGGAAGCCCATCCAACACGCCGACACTTACGGCAGCTACCGCGGTTTTAATAGTTTCTGACGGAATTATTTTATCCTGGATCAGCTTCCGCAGAGCGATGACCAGCGCCACATATCCACCTGTAATAGCTGCAGTTCGTGTCCCGCCATCAGCCTGAAGCACATCGCAATCGATCGTACAGGTTCGTTGGCCAAGTTTTTCAAGATCGACTGCAGCGCGCAGGCTGCGACCGAGTAGCCTGCGGATCTCTTGGGTGCGTCCACCCAGATTATTAATCTCACGAGGTGTGCGCGTGTGTGTGGCGCGCGGCAGCATGGCATACTCGGCAGTGATCCAGCCGCCGGGAATGCCTTGGTTTTTCTTCCAACGCGGTATATCTTTCTCGATAGTCACTGTGCAAACTACCTGAGTGTTACCTATCGTGATCAATGCGGAACCTTCCGGGTAAAGTAGATAATTGGGAGTTATCGTTACGGGTCTAAGGTCGCTGGATTTCCGGTGGTTGATGCTCATAGATATGTCCTCTCTTAGCTGAATACACCTCATATATGCTACCGATCGATTATACAACGATGAAAATACTTAAACCATCCTTTTGTGCATATTAAATTTTATAAAAAAATGAGGGAAGTGGCTATAATTTTTATCGCATTAATGGTAGAGGGGTTGATAAAGTGAGCAATTCCATTTATTATTAAGAAAATCGTATTTTACAAAATACTCTAGGAGGTTCGGTCCATTTTATGTTGTATTAACCCAGAATGGTGTTGTTTGATGTAAGATTTTGTTATATACTCCTGAAAGTCAATATATGATAAATTGTACTAAAAAAAGGTGAAAATTATGTTTGCCGTACAACCGTTCTCTCAACAGGATCCACGGTGGAAAAATATCCTGCTTGGTACGGATAATAGCTCCACTATCGGCAAGTTCGGGTGTTTATTGACCTGCCTGACAATGGTCGTGAATAGCTTTGGTGAAAACGAAACCCCGACGACACTTAACGATAAGATGAATGCAGTGGGTGGATTCCAGGGAGCTTTTATAATTCCAGCAGTTTTACCACGGGCTTTACCTGGTATTCGGTATAACAAATATATTCCCTGTGAGAACTCTCCCGCCCCAATGGTTGAGATTGATGCCACGTTGGATTCCAACCTACCCGTTATTGCAGAGGTGGATTATTCACCAGCTCCAGGTTTACAAAGCCATTGGATTCTGCTTTATGGAAGACAGGATGGAAATTATTTAATCCGAGATCCCTGGCCTTATCCGGTTGAAAGCCAGAATGTTTTACTGACAGCCCGTTATGGATTTGCGGGCCCACCTCAAAATATCATCAAGGCGGCTATCTGGATTGAGGCAAGCTCTTATCATCCACAACCGCTCCCAAAGCCTCAACCCCTACCCATTCCGGCAACTGGGTTTGCGGTTTATGCCACTGTTGATGACCTGGCGCTGCGTCAGCAGCCTTATATCAGTGATGACAACTTGATTAAGAGAGTACCTGTAAATACAAAATTTTATGTCGTTGAAGACAAAAATTTAGCTAAGGCCAAGATAGGCCAACCAAACCAATGGCTTAATGTACAAGATACACAGGACGGTTTTGTAGGTTATACAGCAGCCTGGTATCTATCGACCGAACCAATGGTTTTGCAACCTCCAATCCCAACACCGCCGCCAGCACCTCCTGTACCATCACCCGCTCTCATTTTATATACAATGGTGGACAGCCTGGCTTTACGTACACAGCCAGTCATATCAGATTCTACGCTAATGAAAAGGTTGCCTCTTAACTCGCAATTATTAGCGGTAGATCCTGTTGAGCAGGTCAACCAAAAAGTGGGTGTAGTAAACCAGTGGATTCAGGTCCGAGATATTGAGGGAGATACAGGATATGCAGCAGCCTGGTATGTTTCTACATCGGTTCAACAGCCTTTGGGCGCACAGAGTTCAGGGACATCCGATACCACGGTCATTTCACCGTCTGCCCTTAAAGACCTCGTCGTCAGGGTTAATATAGACAATTTAGCCTTACGTTCCAAACCGCTCATATCCGATGACACTTTGGTGACCCGTTATCCGATCCTTACTGAGCTTCTTGTCATTGAGCTGATTAATCAGGCTTTGCCTAAACTTGGTATCGTGAACCAATGGTTGAACGTGCGGGATATCATTGGGCGGGAGGGGTATGTTGCTGCCTGGTATGTCGTCCAGCGTCCACCACCAGGAAATATATAATATAATTTCTCGGGCTAAAGCCTTTAGATTAGTAAATTTCGTTGTAAGGGTGTTAGAGTGTATGCCTCAACACCTTTTCTTGGTATTTTTCTAACCGAGTAGAGCTTCTACTTGTTATGGCGTGAGATGGATTTCTATACTGAATTCACCCTGGCTGTATATTTCAGCTAATGCCAGGGGGAAAGGCAAATAATGCCCGGCTGGATAATCGAAATTCGGATCCTCGGGAAGAGCTAATGCGGAGCGGGAAGCAGTAAAGGTCTGGGTTATCAGGTTGCCAGTAGTCTGTAGGGTCACACGAGGGCCTGGAATTAAACCCCATGACCAACCTGTAGAGGTTGACATTTCCGTGTATCTGTTACCCCATCCTGGGGTAAAACGGACCCAAGGATCAATCACCAGAGGTATCTGGACTTTTAACGGTTCCATGGATTGGTAATTAACACGTATCCCATCTGGAATCAGATAAAACGATTTGCGCATAGTCATATCGAACGAGGTAAAGCTTACTGAACCAGGTTGAATTTCAACATTGTAATCCTGCCAGGTGAGAGTTGAATCGACAAATCCGCCCGGTATTTGATTCGGTTCACCCGCTGGCCCTCGTTCTGGATCCCAGGTTGATGGATCGCTCAAGCCGACTATTAGCTGAGATGTAGGACCAATAATCTGATGAACACCAGACGATGTCCGTACAAAGGCGAAAGTTAAGCGAGCGCCATCGACTTCGTAAATGGAGAAAAAATCTTTTGACGCCAGGACACATTCTGCCTGACCATCCCAATCGAGATCTGTTGTGCAATCGCTTTGAAGTTCCGGATGAGTAGCCCATTGAGCTGCAGCCAGGATGTGACCTATCTGACCTAAATAATTCATACGAAGTTCATAGAGTTTTTGAGGTGCCGGTGCTAATAACGAGAGATAGGCCTGCCAAGCTAAATCAGTTATTGGATTGGGGGGAGATTGGTTCAGTTTCTCGAGTAGAGCTATTAGTAGTTGATCAGAAGTCAGACTCGACGGTATTACAGTTCCTTGAGATATATGAGGAACGGTTGACAGTGATTCGGTTTCTGTCTGTACTGTAAATTTTGTTTGAGGATATGCATTGCTTAGATCATCCAGTGTCATAACCTGCATCCAGGGATGAGAGGTGATGTAGTGCATTGTATTAAATGCCATATCAGAATACCCCCAAGTTGATTGTTCAAAGTCGCCGCCGAGCAGCAG
>CAZPWU010000125.1:0-6435 GCA_964590325.1 uncultured Anaerolineaceae bacterium
CGCCGTATACGACACTATTACGCCGACCAAAACCAACACTAACAACCCCGCCTCCAACCGCTGTCGTCGTAAAATCAAAAACACCTCCCAAGTTGCAGATTGATTGGCGGACGGGCTTAGGATGCCTGATCCGCATGGCGATCCTCGGTTTATTTGCTATTATCATCTTGCTCCTCGTAGCCGGTTCAGTTGCGCTTTACCAATACTATAAGATAGCGGCCACCCTACCCAGTGTAGCGGACCTTCGTCAAAGAGCTGCCCAGTTTGAAACCACCCATATCCGAGATCGAAATGGCAACATCCTCTATGAAATCCTGGATCCTAATGCAGGTCGACGCACGTATGTGACCTTGGATAAAATATCACCTTTGGAACTGGCAGCTACGATCGCGACTGAGGACAAGAATTACTACAGCCATCCTGGTTTTGACCCGATGGCAATCGTACGCGCTTTTTGGCAGAACTACCAGAGTGGGGGAGAAACAGTTTCAGGTGCCTCTACGATAACCCAGCAGTTAGCGCGCACCTTGCTGATGTCACCAGAGGAACGCAGTCAGCGAACATATAAACGGAAAGTTGACGAGGCGCTCTTAGCGGCTGAGATAACCCGCCGATATTCAAAAGACGAAATCCTGGAGCTTTACCTGAATGAAGTATATTATGGCAGCCTGGCATACGGGGTCGAGGCAGCTGCTGAAACCTATTTCGGTGTATCTGCTAATAACCTTACATTAGCTCAAGCAGCCTTTCTGGCGGGATTACCTCAGACCCCTTCGGTATATGATATTTATCATAACCGCGAGGCTACCCTGCAAAGGGTGCAACAAGTCCTTACACTCATGTACCAGGCCAGCCAGGAACAGGGCTGCATTTATGTCTATGTCAGCAACAATCTACAACAAATTTGCCTGGATCAGGCGACGGTTCTGTCAGCGTATAATGAAATTATGAACTACCAATTTCATTCAGCCGATGTACAAATCCGCTACCCCCATTGGGTGAATTATATCCGTGCGCAGCTTGAAACCCAATTCGATCCTCAGACCATCTACCGTTCAGGCTTTGATGTTTACACAACCTTAGATCCTGGACTCCAGGATACTGCAGAGCGGATCCTCCGCCAGCAGGTGGAATCATTGGCAGATCGTCATGTCACTAATGGCGCTCTGGTTGCGATCAGGCCCAGCACTGGTGAGATCCTGGCCATGGTTGGCTCAGCAGATTTTTATAATGACAGCATCCAGGGACAGGTTAATATGGCCACCAGCCCGACCCGTCAACCCGGATCAGCTATCAAGCCGGTTACATATCTGGCGGCTTTCGAGAAAGGGTGGACACCTGCGACGCTGATTTGGGATGTGCCTACCGATTTTCCACCCTCTGGGGATCCCAATGACCCACGCCCACCTTACCAACCGGTTAACTATGATGGGCGCTTCCATGGACCGGTTACAGTACGGGTTGCGCTGGCAAATTCTTACAATATGCCAGCAGTGAAAACCTTACAATTCGTCGGCATCTACGATAATCCAGCCACCCCGGGTTTGGATGGGATGCTGGCAATGGCACAACGTCTCGGTATTACCTCACTCACCCGACCGGATTACGGATTGTCACTGACCTTGGGAGGGGGTGAGGTCAGTTTGCTGGAGTTGACGGGGGTATATACGGTCCTGGCAAATGGCGGTCAGCGCGTGCCGCCGGTGGCTATAACGCGCATCCTAGACCACCTAGGTAAGGTTGTCTATGAGTATAAGCCTCCTGTGGGTGAGCAGGTCATCCGTCCTGAACATGCGTTTTTAATTTCCTCCATCCTTTCTGATAATGACGCCCGAACTCCTATGTTTGGTCCGAATTCGGTTTTGAATCTACCCTTCACTGTGGCGGCGAAGACGGGGACTTCAAATGATTTCCGTGATAACTGGACTCTGGGTTATACACCCGATGTGACTGTCGGCGTGTGGGTGGGTAATGCGGATTACACCCCGATGCAAAATACCACCGGTCTCACAGGCGCAGCACCTATCTGGTCTGAATTTATGAAGATTGCTATCCAGCAAGTCACCGGAGGCAACCCGGCGCCTTTTATTAAACCTGCGGGTGTAGTAGATCGGATTATCTGCGATGTCTCCGGAACCGAACCCTCTGAATGGTGTTCTAACCAACGTAGAGAGTACTTTGCATCCGATCAACTTCCTTTACCGAAAGAGGCTGATTTGTGGAAAAAGGCGATATTGGATACCTGGACAGGATTAAACGCCTCTACATCCTGCGGATCAAATTTTAACCATGAGGAATTTGTCCTCAATGTCACTGATCCATGGGCTGTCAAATGGATCCGGGAAGATTCACGTGGGAAGGCCTGGGCTGAAGAGCAGGGATTTAGGGAACCATTTTTATTTGTACCCTCTCGCGAATGTCGCGCAGATGACCCGCGCCCACTTTTAACCTTCCAGTCCCCAATCGAGGGGCAGACCATAACGACCAGCCCATTGGATATTTATGCCCAGGTTGATGCCACGTCTGACTTCAGTCATTATCACCTGGAATATGGCCTTGGCAACGATCCGGCACAGTGGGAAAGCCTGGATGATAAAAATACCCCGGTAAAGCAGCCATCTAAAATGTATACCTGGGATTTGAGCAATGTAGCTGCCGGACAGGTGACTTTACGGATTGTCATGCGCAGTTTACGGAATACTTCAGCGGAAATCCGCCTGCACTTGAACCTACAAGTACCCACGCCCACCTCAACACCAACCCCGACAGCTACTCCGACGCCTACACCGACGTTAACACCGACACCGACATTAACACCGACGGCATCCCCGACCAGCACAGTGACCCCAGTTCCTTCAGAGACAACGACCTCATTACCACCAACAGACACGCCTTCCCCGCCGCCTAAAACGTCGCCGAGGCCTTAATTAACCTATAACCAGAAGTGATTATTTTAACCTTCCCATATGACATTCTTTGCTATACTTGTGGGGGTTTTGGGATTCCCGTGGTGGTGTTCCATCCGCTGATTCCTAAAGAACTCTTATGGCATGGTCGATATTACGCCTGGGCGGGTATGTTCGAGGATCGACGTTTAGGTAATATTTAGAGAAATAGTTGAACAAGGGATAACCTGGAAATGGATCAATCTAACTCCCAAGACCCTCAAGATGATGATTGGGATGATGAATGGGATGGATCAAATGAGAACCAAGAGCCGATACAGCCGACTGGTTTAACATGGGGATCGGGACAGATCACGCGCATGGGTTTGCCACCTGCGAGTGAAACCTCACTGGATTATGATCCTCTAAAGTTAGAAAAACGTAACACGATTATCAAATGGGCTTTGACGTATATTTTAAGCATTGTAATAGTAGGCGGAATCGTTTTTCTGGCGATTGGTTCAAGTAACCTTTCACCGGATAGTACGATCAGCCTGGCCAGTGATAAGAAACCCCCAACAGGATCACCAACCTCAACGGAGGTTTTGCTGATCCAGCCATCAGCAACTTTTAAGCCGACTGCTACAGGATATTTTACGGCTGTCTTGTCTCCTACAACAACACCAACACTTCAAAATACTGCTACCCAAATCCCAACAATTACACTGATACCAACTCTTCCTCCAGCCACCGCGACTGAGACAGTCACTCTACCTGCCAGTACCCCCACGACGACCTCCGCGGAATGTAATCCAGCTTTAGAGGTAACCCTTGTGGATGTCGGTAAGAGGTTATGTGTTACAGGGGTGATAAGAGAAATCATCCCAGAGACTAATGATATATTATTAATATTCAGCAATCAAAAGGGTGCATTTTATTTTGTTATTTATGAGAACCTTTGGCCGGATGTGCAAAAAGGAGCCTGCGTCAGAGCGACCGGGACAATCGAAAAAATATTTAATAACCCTGTCATGGTACTTACACGCGCGGCGCCCTTGCAGGCTTGCCCAAAATAAAAAGATCAGGATGAGGCATAAATAAAATGAGCCAGCATAAAATAATCGTGAATCCGATATCTGGAAGGGGTGCCGGAGAGAGAGCTATCTCATTAATCCAACAGCAGTTATCAAGTTATGGATTAGAATTTCAGGTAGAACGGACGGAACGCCCATGGCATGCTGTGGAAATTGCGCAGCGAGCTGCCAGCGATGGTTTCGATGTTGTTGTTGCAGTGGGAGGCGATGGTACGGCGAATGAAGTTTTAAATGGTTTGATGCTGGCGAGAGAGACGGGATATGATCAGTGCGCAATGGGCATCATCGGAGTCGGTCGGGGGAATGACTTTGCCTTCGGAATGGGTGTCCTCCCGGGTGTGGAAGCGGGCTGTCAAATCTTAGCTCAAAGTTACAACCATATCGTAGACGTTGGTCGGGTCGTTGGAGGGTTATTCCCTCAGGGTCGATATTTCGGAAATGGGGTTGGTGTTGGTTTTGATGCCGTCGTTGGTTTTGTTGCGCTTAGGATGACACACTTGAGTGGTTTTGCATCCTATATCGTGGCAGCTCTCAAGACGATCTTCCTATACTACCAAGCCCCTCTGGTGCGTATTGAATACGATGGGCAGGTTATGAACCAAAGATCATTAATGGTATCGGTCATGAATGGGCGGCGCATGGGTGGGGGGTTTATGATGGCGCCGCAGTCTCACAACGATGATGGCTTGTTTGATCTCTGCATCGCCAGGCAGGTGAGCCGCGCGAAAATTTTCGCCTTGATCCTTAAGTTTATGAAGGGCACCCAGGCTACGCAGAAGTCAATCACAATGGGTAAAGCCCATCATGTTGTCGTTACAGCTATAGAAGGCGTTCTGCCTGCCCATGCTGATGGGGAGACACTGTGTGAGAATGGTGAGCAGCTAACGATGGAGTTGCTACCCAATCAAATAAAAATGCTATGCAAACCACCCGTAACTACCCATTAACCCTAATTCAATGGATTGTAAATCTAACGATAAAGGGTATAACCCGCATCATGTGCCGCGTCGACGATGCTCAATTGAAACGCGTGCCAAAGCAGGGTCCTCTCATCCTGGTGGCGAACCACATTAACTTTCTTGAAGTCCCTCTGGTATTTACCCACTTGATGCCTCGTAAACTGACCGGATTTGCGAAAGCCGAGACCTGGGATAATCCTGTCATGGGTTGGCTCTTCAGCATATGGGAAGCGATCCCATTGCAACGTGGCGAAGCCGATATGGACGCTATTCACAGAGCATTGAAGGTGTTGGACGAGGGTCATATTTTAGCCATTGCCCCCGAGGGAACGCGCAGCGGGCATGGGCGTTTACAACGCGGCCATCCTGGTGTCGTGATGTTGGCTCTACGCAGCGGTGCACCGCTCATGCCGATAGGTTATTATGGTGGCGAATCGATTAAAACCAACCTTTCAAAACTGAGGCGGACCGATTTTCATATCACTGTCGGGCGACCCTTTTATTTAAACACTGAAGGTGTTAAAGTAACCCATACAGTCCGGCAGCAGATGGTGGACGAAATTATGTATCAGTTGGCGGCGATATTACCTCCATATTATCGTGGGGTTTATTCAAACCTGGAAGAAGCAACTACGAGATATCTCCGATTCCCAGGTGGATCGAGGAATAACATCCCCTCTAAACTGGATATCGAGGCGGGTGGGAAGTTTATCAAAAATTATGCCTGACAGACATCCTAACATAGCCATTCTAAATACATCCAATAGCCCCAATGCCCGCTTGAAACCTGTATCTCTGCAGGCTGTCCAGCTTGAGGATGCCTTCTGGGCACCTCGTATGAAAATAAACCAACAGGTCTCTCTCCCAGCTCAATATCGCCTATTGGAAGAAACGGGTCGCTTGGATAATTTCCGCCGCGCGGCAGGGAAAAAGGATGTTCCCTTTCAAGGTTTCTTCTTCAACGATTCTGATGTATATAAATGGTTGGAGGCGGCGTCGTGGGCTTTAGCTGCAGGGGATAATCCCGACCTGTTGGAAAAGGTAAATACCACAATCTCGCTGATCGCGGAAGCACAGCAACCGGATGGCTATCTCAATACTTACTTTATGTTCGAGAGGGTCAACGAACGCTGGACTAACTTAAAGGATCTGCACGAGCTGTACTGTGCCGGGCATTTGATCCAGGCAGCCATTGCCAATCGGCGCGCAACCGGTCATAATGACCTGTTCGAGATCGCTGTTCGTCTGGCTGACCATATCGGTGATACATTTGCACCCGGCAAACGCCTCGGGACTCCGGGTCATCCGGAGATCGAGATGGCTTTGGTAGAGCTGGCACGCGAGTCCGGTCGGAGGGAATACTTCGAGCTGGCGAGGTTTTTACTCGATAACCGCGGGAAGGGGATTATCGGCGGCAGCCCATATCACCTGGATCACCAACCCTTGCGCGAGATGCAGCGCCTGACCGGTCACGCTGTGCGCGCAGGTTATCTATGC
>CAZPWU010000126.1:0-6425 GCA_964590325.1 uncultured Anaerolineaceae bacterium
TCGGTCACCTTTCCGAGACCTAAGCGTCTGAATAAGCCCTGCGCTCCAATGTCGACATTAGCTACATAGAAGTGACCGTCAACACGAGTCAGCTCCAGGTCATTTACACGTACAACGCGCATCCCATCTGTGTCGATGATCTGCCTGTCAAGGATGTCACGGCATAGGTAGAGATCGTTATCAGTGGGTTGGTACGGGACGATATCATCGAGACGCCGGAGGAGTGGTATGGCTGGGGCAACCAGAACGGCGACATCCGTGAAGGGAATAAGTATTGTCTCGTTCGAGCGCTTGACCAACAAAGCAACAATTTCTGGATGGCGTATTTCACGGCTAATCGTAGCAAGTAAATCTTCTAAATGGCCGATTATTTGACCATCTACATCCGTGACTGGTTTACTGGTTAGATTGCTGATAAACGGCATGATCCACCACCTTTTCGGGTAAAGCTTGAGGTGTTTTTACAAATTAGGCATAAATTATTATTAACACATGTTATCAATGATGAAACGGGATAGAGGGATTTTAGCATGAAAGCGATAGAGTGTATATCGGAAATGTGATAACATTTACATATTTGGTATCCACTACTCATTGGAGCTAACTATGTCCCACGTTCAAGCCTTCTCAGAGCAAATCATTAAGAATATCGAAAAAGTAATCGTTGGTAAGCGGAACGCAATCGAACTCGCAGTCATTAGCTTGTTATGCCAGGGGCACTTGCTTATCGAAGATGTACCAGGTGTGGGTAAAACAATCCTGGCACGCAGCCTTGCACGATCATTAGGGTGTACTTTTAGCCGAATACAATTTACCCCGGATATGCTGCCCAGCGATGTGACAGGTGTGTCAATCTTTAACCAGGTCAGCCGGCAGTTTGAGTTTCGGCAAGGACCGATAATGGCGCAGATTGTCCTGTCAGATGAAATTAACCGGGCGACACCCAAGACTCAGGCCGCATTACTGGAAGCGATGGGTGAAAGGCAGATCACGGTAGACGGTATAACCCATATCTTACCCCGTCCATTTCTGGTACTTGCGACTCAAAACCCCATCGAGTATGAGGGGACATTTCCTCTCCCTGAAGCACAGTTAGATCGTTTATTGATGCGAATTCAGTTGGGTTATCCAGGGATTGATGATGAGATTAATATATTGGATCGGCAGCAGTATCGACATCCTATTGATGATTTGCAACAAGTAGTTTCAGTAGATGAAGTCCTCGAAGCACAGGAGGCAATAAAGGATATATATGTTGCCCCTGGAATTAAGCGCTACCTTGTAGAATTGACCCGCCAAACACGTCAACATTCTGATGTGTATTTGGGAGCAAGCCCCCGAGGAAGCCTGGGGTTATATCGTACTGGGCAGGCGCGTGCAGCGATGTTCGGGCGGGATTTCGTACTACCAGATGATATTAAAGCGCTGGCTATGCCCGTCCTTGCTCACCGCGTCATACTTGGCCCGGCTGCTCGTTTACGTGATTTAACTGCTGACCAAATTTTACAAGAAATACTGAGCTCTGTACCGGTTCCAGGAGGTGACTTGGGGCGAGAGGAACGGTCATGACCGCAGCGCAACGTGTCGTATTTATCCTGTTGTTATTAAGTTTACTCGCTGGGGTTGCAACAGGAGGAAGGATCTATTATCGCTTAAGTTACCTTTGGGCGTTATTGCTAATCAGTGGTTGGCTGTGGTCTTTATTGTCTTTGCGGGGTTTAATTGTAAAACGCTCAGCTCGGACACTAAGGGCTCAAGTAGGGCAGGTTTTTGAAGAACGGTTTGAAGTGCAGAATGACAGCCGGTTACCGCACCTCTGGATAGAAGTACGAGACGAGTCTACTCTACCGGGGTCAAAAGGATCCCGGGTGTTAACTCTCATATCTGGAAGGCAGGGGCGGTCTTATCTGGCGCGTACCCGTTTAATCCAGCGGGGTGTTTTCCCGTTAGGTCCAACCGAATTAAGATCCGGAGATTTATTTGGCTTGTTTCCCGTTAAGCAGAGCCTCGCGGTACAGGATTCGTTGTTGGTATATCCGATGATGGTTGAACTAAGCAATTTTCCCAATCCACCGGGGTTGCTGCCCGGCGGTGAGGCTTTGCGTCGTAGGACACAACAGATAACACCTAATGCTGCTGGCGTTCGTGAATATGCCCCTGGAGATCCGTTAAACCGCATTCATTGGTTAAGCACAGCACGACGGGACAGGTTAATAGTCAAGGAGTTTGAGTTAGATCCTCTGGCTGACGTTTGGATTATCTTAGATGCTGCTAAGAATGTACAGACCTCCTTGTCGCAGTCGTTTATTGATATTGATCCCAGGGATTTTTGGCGAAGGACGGTAAAAATCCCTCTCCCTCCTTCTACAGAAGAATATGGGGTCAGTATAGCTGCCTCACTTAGCCGGTATTTTTTGAGACGCGGGCGTGCGGTAGGTCTGGTCTGTTCAGGGCAGTATCTCACTTTATTACCTCCAGACCGCGGTGGCAGGCAACTTGGCAAAATACTTGAGGCTCTCTCCATTTTAAAAGCAGAAGGCAGACTACCGTTGAGGGGGTTGGTGGAAACTCAAGCCAGGCATTTACCTCGTGGCAGCACAGTTGTCTTAATCACTCCCTCGTTCTATGAAGAGATAGCTATAATCTGTGATTATCTATTACGGCGGGGTTTAAGACCGATTGCTGTACTATTGGATGCAAGTTCCTTTGGTGGATTACGTGGCACAGATCGCCTGGTGGAAAACTTAAAGACTCTTGGCATCCCGGTCAGTCGTGTGGCAAACGGTGATGATCTGGAAGTAGCGCTTTCAGCGGGTGTAATATCGCTAACTAAACACTATCCTATAGCCGATTATGTGGAATAAATTCAAAGAATTATTAATTGGTCCACCTTTACCCACACAGCAACTCGAACAAAAGCAACTCAATAAGATCCGAGCGTTAGCGGCATTTTCCCCGGATGCACTCTCGTCGATTGCTTATGCTAATCAAGAAATCTATCTGGGCCTGGTTATAGCGGGAAGTGCAGGTTTATCTCTTTCCTGGCCAATCGGACTAGCAATCGTAGGTGTGCTAACTCTGGTTGCAATTTCCTATTTTCAGACAATCCACGGATATCCAACTGGCGGAGGATCATATATTGTTGCACGGAGCAATCTGGGGGTATCAGCAGGATTGGTGGCAGCTTCTGCATTGATAATTGATTATCTGTTAACCGCAGCGGTGAGCCTTACAGCGGGGGTTGAGGCGATTGCATCAGCTTTTCCGGCATTGTGGCCTTATCGTGTTGAAGTAGCTCTACTACTTCTTCTCACTATTACACTGATAAACTTACGCGGTATGCGCGAGACCGGTACGTTAATGTCCATCCCGGTCTATCTATTTTTATTCACCTATATTCCCATGCTGATCTATGGCGTGATCCGGCTGCTTATAAACGGTCCGGTGCCAGTGGCTGTCCATGCCCCAAATGCTATTTTTCCTTTAACGACCTTTATTGTCTTACGTTCTTTTTCAGCCGGGTGCACAGCATTGACAGGTATTGAGGCCATCAGCAATGGAGTCCCCGCATTCCGGTCTCCTCAGGCACAGAATGCGGGCCGGACATTAATCGTTATGGCCGTCCTGATGGGCGTATTGTTCCTGGGCAGTATCGGTCTGACTCAGGGATTGGCTGTGGTTGCTGGCCCACAAGAAACGATCCTCTCAGCTCTGGCGCGGAAACTCTTAGGAAGTGGACCAGCCTACATCATTATTCAAGCCAGTACTATGCTTGTTTTGGCTTTTGCTGCTAATACCAGTTTTATGGATTTTCCACGGGTCGCAGCTATCCTGGCTAAGGATGGTTTTTTACCTCGCCAATTAACTGGCTTGGGAGAGCGCCTGGTATTAGCCAATGGTATTACCATTCTTTCGGTTGCTACAGGTCTGTTGATTGTGATCTTTCGCGGTAGTTCCCATTTACTTGTACCGCTTTTTGCAGTCGGCGCCTTCCTGGCATTCACCCTCTCTCAGACGGGGATGGTTATGCACTGGTGGCGGGAGCGTGGGCAAAATTGGTGGTTGAAATCGATCGCTAATGGTATTGGCGGTTTAGCTACTGGTATAACTTTGCTTGTGATAGGCATCAGCAAGTTTACTCAAGGTGCCTGGATTACAGTAATCTTAATCCCACTTTTAGTTTTTGTATTTAAAAGTATCAGAGCACATTATAGCGAAGTCGCGCATGAGTTATCCTTGAAAGGATTGCCACCGTCGCTTAAACCAGCTCCTCCTCCCCGAGTAGTGATACCAATATCGGGCATTCATCGGGGCATTATCGAGGCAATAAATTATGCTCAATCGATCTCTCAGGATGTAACTGGCGTTTATGTGGAATTAGAACCAGGGACAGGTGCGCGCATCCGAGAAGCCTGGGAAAGATGGTGGCCGGATGTACCCCTGGTTGTTGTACCCTCCCCTTATAGGTCTATCATTGGACCTCTGCTGGATTACCTCGACCAGATCGACCTCAAGCATAATGATGGTCAACTTGCTACAGTAATCTTGCCAGAATTTGTGCCTGCTCATTGGTGGCAGAGCCTTTTACATAACCAAACTGCCTGGATGCTCAAGACAGCTATGCTCTACCGGCGCCGTCATTTAGGGTTTCAACGGGTTATTATCGATATCCCATACCATTTAAAACGATAGAGAGATATGGATAAGGTTTTTATAGATCACATCCTTTTCGAGCCAGATATAATTACTCTCCTGCAGCGACTGCGCATCAAGCCAGGGAGCTCGTCTGCTGATGCTCTAGTAAGCCTGCTGAGTGATGTACAAGCCATTGCTAATCCCAAGGCGTTATATAAGCAGGCCTATGTTGAAGAAAAAGGACAGGATTACGTTGTCATCGATGGGATTAGATTTACCAGCCGTATACTACGCGTCAATTTAGACGCCACATACCATGTTTTTCCATTTCTAGCCACTTGTGGTGTTGAATTGGAAAGATATGCCAATTCCATCGATGATCTGCTGCAGCGGTTTTGGGTGGATACGATCATGGAGTTCGCGCTATATGCTGCCGTGGAAACCTTGCAGAACCACCTGACAGAACACCACCAACCTGGCATTGCCTCGATGAATCCAGGATCGTTGGAAGATTGGCCTCTTACCCAACAACGACCGCTTTTCGATTTATTAGGTCGTTCAAGGGAAGCGACTGGGGTTCAGTTAACAGATAGCTTTCTTATGGTTCCTGTTAAGTCAGTGTCTGGGATCTATTTTCCAACTGAGGAGAGCTTTGTAAATTGTCAGCTTTGCCCGCGCGAAATTTGCCCAGGACGAAGAGCACCCTATAATCCAACATTGATGCGTGATAGATACAGCTAGCTGGATTAATGCATCCAATGTAACAGGTTCAGCTATCAGCAGATAAGTTCCGCTATTTATTGTGATAGCTCTATATAAATTCGTTTATTAATCTTGCCCTTGCTCTTGTAATCGACCACACGGATTGGACCGACCTCACGAGTGTTCTGGACATGGGTTCCACCATCAGCCTGTAGGTCCAGGCCAACGATTTCCACCACGCGGACTTTTTGGATGCCCTCCGGGAGCAGGTTTATTTTCGTCCGGATCAGGTCGGGGATTTTGAAAGCCTCATCACGTTCTAAAATAGCCACCCGGACGGGTCGAGCGTTTATTACTTCCTGGTTTATAGCGGCCTCGATAGTTTGGACTAAGTCTTTGTGCATCGTCTCAAATTCAAAATCCATATGTCCTTGTAGAGGGTCCATATCCCCACCGGTCACCGAAGCGCTGTAATCGCGGAATATCACCCCACATAGGATATGCATCGCTGTATGTGTACGCATCAGCTGGTAACGTCGTTGCCAATCAATTATTCCATGGATGGTGGACCCGATGTTAGGTAGGGGATGACTATCGTCTATCAGGTGAAGCACATCATCTCCTGATTTTTTGGCACGTTGCACTGAATAAACATTGCCAGAAATCTCTAGCTTGCCAGTGTCAGGGGGTTGGCCCCCTCCGCCGGGGTAAAAACCTGTTTTATCCAGGTAAATACCGTTATTTTCCTGGTCGACGCCAGTCACGATGGCATCGAATGTTTGGATGTAGCTGTCTGTTTGAAATATTAACTCAATCATTAGCCAAGATTACCTCCCAGTAATGCAATTAACAAGCTGCTCAATAATGATTCCCTGGTCAGTAATGATGGATTTGACCACATCTCCGATGGATATCACACCGATCAATTTATCCTGGTCAATGACTGGCAGATGCCGCACATGCTTTTCGGTCATCAATGCCATACATTCCTCTAACGTGTTATCTGGGTGGATACCGATTACTTTAGATGTCATTGTTTCACGGACAGTAGTCTCTTTTGATGATTTCCCTTCCAAGGCGACTTTCCG
>CAZPWU010000127.1:0-6414 GCA_964590325.1 uncultured Anaerolineaceae bacterium
TGTGCCAAGTAATCTGCCCTCGCCGGCAGTTGGGTTGATCAGCCCCAGCAGCATCTTGACCGAGGTCGTTTTGCCAGCGCCATTAGGCCCCAGGAAACCGAAGACCTCGCCAGCTCCAACAGTCAATGACAGGTTGCTGACTGCAACTTTCCCGTTGAACTCTTTACGAAGGTTTATAGTCTCGATGGCAGGAGATGATGAGGGCATATTTTTTTACCTACGACGTATAATGATCTTTTAACTCTGTTACCGGCAGGAGGATTTGTCCCTCTTGGGGATCCCCCAAAGCCATTGTTTGTTCGGGATGACAGGCGGCCATCCATGCGGTATAAGCCGCTACCAGTGCATCCAATTCGCTGGGTGTGTAAAGGTCATCCAGGGGTAATAGGCCCTGTAGCAGGCGATATCCGGTGATCTCTTCGAAAAACCGCATTGGATCAGGGACTTCGAGTTTTTGGTTATAGAGGGCCAGTTGGCGTTGAATGCGCCCTTCGAGAGTGTATTTCGGAAAAGGCGTCAGTCCCAATAGAGCGCAAAAGCAAGCGTGAGGATAAACCTCCAGCCATTGGAGCGTGGAATCACTCTGCGGATATGATCGGTACCCGAGGATCTCCAGACGCCGATAGAGCGTAAAGCCCATCTGCATCCAGTTGGGACATTCTACTTCAATGGAAACTGTTCTTGGACAGGTGATGTTATGTTGGCGAAGCTGGTACTCAACCAGGCGGAAATTACCCCAGCGACCTGGGCGCGGTGGAGGGGATAAGCGTTCACGCACATCTGCCCGCTCCATCAGCCCCTGGTTGGGGCGGCACGGGGCGCAGACTGCGGTGTAGGCCTCCCGCTGCCCAGCGACGAAAGCCAGCACTTCGTCGATGTTCCCCTGACCCAGAGCCAAAAGCCGCAGACCTTGATCAAGAACAGCATAACAAAAAGGCCGTTGACCGGCAGTTGGGTCTATTCCGATGTAAGTGGTGTGAGTATAGAACATGGTTATATAAAGTGAAATGGAAGTATGATTATTGGTTATTAAACTTCACTTAATGGTCTTTTTGTTATTTTTTCCAAGTTTAACACAGTTTCAATGACAAGAACTATCAGCCTTTTGACGTAAGCGGCTGCCTGGACTATACTATAGGTAGTATTGTCACCGCGTTGCTGGTTGTCCTATAAACCGCTCAACCGGCAGCTTTCTAATATTCTCAAACCTTCAAGGAGGTATTCTAGAATGGCTGAAACGTTCAAGCTCACTTATGCGACCATGTTCAATCCCCCCGAGGAACTGCACTTGCGCTTCGAGGAAGCTCTGGCTAAGGTTAAGGCTGGATTGGGCATGGAACATGGCATGATCATCAATGGCAAAGAGGCTTATGCCGCTGAAAAATTTGAGGACCGTTCGCCGGCTAATACCGACATCGTCTTAGGCGTCTTCCAGAAAGGAACTGAGAAAGACGCGCACGAAGCCCTGGCTGCAGCACGAAAGGCATTCCCGATGTGGAGTCATATGAAATGGGGGGATCGCGTTGCCTTGATGCGTAAAGCTGCTGATCTAATCGATCAGCGCATCTTCGAAATTGGTGCAGTCATGGCAATGGAAGTCGGCAAGAACCGTATGGAAGCCCTTGGAGACGTTGCTGAAACTGCTGATCTAGTCCGCTATGCTTGCTACCAGATGGAGAAAAACAACGGTTACGCTGTGGGAATGGGTCGAGATCCTCTTGTGGGTTACACGGCTACCAACATATCTGCCCTGCGCCCCTACGGCGTTTGGTTGGTGATAAGCCCGTTTAACTTCCCTGGTGCCCTGACTGGTGGTCCTGCTGGATCTGCTCTTGTGACCGGTAATACGATCGTGATGAAGCCAGCTACCGATACCCCATGGACAGTCCGGCTCCTCGCTGAATGCTTACGTGATGCAGGCTTGCCTGAGGGTGTCTTTAACTACGTTACTGGTCCTGGACGGACACTGGGCCAGTCGTTAATAGATAGCCCTGAGGTCGATGGTGTCACATTTACGGGCTCGTATGAGGTGGGGATGAAAATCTTTCGTGACTTCGGGCAAGGTCGCTGGATCCGCCCGACCATCCTGGAGCTGGGAGGTAAGAATCCTGCTATTGTCTCACGCCATGCCAATATAGAGCACGCTGCCATTGGCATCGTCCGCTCTGCCTTCGGCTTGCAGGGTCAAAAATGCTCCGCTGCCTCGCGCATCTTCATTGAAGAACCTGTTTACGATAAGCTCGTGGATCGGCTGGTGGAGTTGACCAATAAGATGACCATCGGTGATCCCATAGAGCGCGGTGTTACCCTGGGGCCTGTCGTCAATCGGAATTCTTACCAGGACTTCAGGAATTTCACCGAAGAACTCTCCCAGGCCGGCACTTTCCTGACCGGCGGAAAGGTGCTGACCGAGGATAAATTAGCTAAGGGTTATTTCTGCGCACCGACTCTGGTGGCTGATGTACCCCTCACCCATCGATTGTGGAAGTATGAAATGTTCCTGCCTATTTCGACCGTTGCCAAGGTCAGCAGCCTGGACGAGGCCATGAAATATGCCAACGACGTTAATTACGGTCTGACTGCAGGTTTTTATGGTTCCGAGGAAGAGGCCAGGTGGTTCTTCGATAAGATCCAGGCTGGCGTAACCTATGCTAACCGGCCCCAGGGAGCTACAACGGGAGCCTGGCCTGGCTTCCAACCTTTTGGCGGCTGGAAGGGCTCTGGCTCAACCGGTAAGAATGCCGGTGGTCATTACTATCTGCCTCTTTATATGCACGAACAGATCCAGACCTTGATTAAATAGCTTCGTGTGTTGTTGTGGGGCGATAAACCGCCCCACAACAACACCTGCCTCCTGTCATCTCCTTTGTCTGAGTATAAATAAGGTTTGTTCCACATTTATAACGAAGCATATGGATAAATCGAAAGTTGGGCAATTCTTTCTCCTGATAGGTGTGATCCTGCTGGTGATATTCTTCGTTTCTGATGAGAGCCAGAGCCTCCAGGTTGGATACTTTTTTTCTGGTATTCTGATGGGAGGGTTGGGTATCTACCTGATGGTTCGACATAAGAAACCCGCACCGCAATCCGGGCGTTTCCGGATGTTACGTCGGAGAAGTCAGGAAGATGAAGAGGAAAATGAGGAGGGTGAGTAACCAATCGTCATGTCAAAAATACTCTCGCTCACTGAGGCCATAAATCAATACATACAAGATGGTGATTCGATCTATGCAGCTGGTTTTACGCACCTGATTCCGTTCGCTGCCGGGCATGAGATCATCCGACAAGGTCGAAAAAACCTGGTTTTAGCACGGGCTACCCCAGACCTGATCTATGATCAGATGGTTGCAGCCGGATGCGCCCGTAAGGTAATTTTTTCCTATATGGGCAACCCAGGCGTGGGCTCTTTGCGTTTTGTGCGCGCTGAAATTGAAGCCGGGCATCTGGAGTGGGAGGAATATTCGCATTTCGGCATGATCTCACGCCTGCAAGCTGGCGCTACGGGCCTGCCCTTTATGCCCATGAACCCGACCGCGGCTGGCGACCTGGAACGTGCCAACCCAAACCACCGCACCGTCACTGACCCGTATTCGGGCAGGG
The DNA here is from genome assembly GCA_964590325.1 of uncultured Anaerolineaceae bacterium. Lineage (GTDB taxonomy): Bacteria > Chloroflexota > Anaerolineae > Anaerolineales > UBA4823 > CAZPWU01. The sequence goes on from CAZPWU010000127.1 coordinate 3,601, forward strand.
AGGTGGTCGTCGTACCGGCTTTAAACCCGGATGTTGCCATCATCCATGTGCAGCGGGCTGATGCTGAAGGGAATGCCCATATATGGGGTATTATCGGTGAGCAAAAGGAGGCCGCTTTTGCTGCAAGCCGCGTGATCCTGACTGCTGAAGAGATTGTAGACGAGGAAATTATCCGCTCGGACCCGAATCGTACTCTGATCCCCGGTTTTATCGTGGATGCCGTATGCCATGTGCCTTATTGTTCTCATCCATCCTATACTCAGGGCTACTACGACCGCGATAATGCCTTCTATCTGAAGTGGGATGAAATCAGTAAAAGCCGTGAAAATGTGCAGGCTTACCTGGATGAATGGGTGTATGGGGTTAAAGACCGTACCGAATACTGGGATAAACTCGGTCCAGAGGTGCACATACGGCTGAATGTAGGTGATAGACTGAGTGCTCCTGTAAACTATGGGATGTATTGATAAGGGGAAAGGGGTATGAAATACGCTAAATTGGCTTCTTATCAAAAGCCTTATTCCCCTGTCTGTTTTTTCTCTATCCATAATTCTCTTGAAGAAACTGAAGAGAGTGTTCTTCCATGACATTTTATTCGTCCCCTGAACTATTAACTATCAATGCCGCGCGACTGCTTCGCGATGGCGACGTGGTTTTCGTAGGCGTGGGGCTGCCTAACCTGGCCTGTAACCTGGCACGTCGTACCCACGCCCCGAACCTGGTGATGATCTACGAGGCCGGCGTGATCGGCGCACAGCCATCTCGCCTGCCCCTATCCATTGGTGATCCGACCCTGGTGAGCGGAGCATTATCGGTATGCAGCATGTATGATATCTTTGCGTTTTATCTCCAACGCGGCAATGTGGATGTGGGCTTTCTGGGAGGTGCTCAGATCGACCGATTTGGCAACATCAACGCAACCGTGATCGGAGCCTATGATCATCCCAAGGTGCGTCTGCCTGGTTCTGGCGGATCGATGGAAATCGCGGCCTGGGCTAATCGTTGCTACATCATCACCCCTCACCAGATCCGCCGTTTCCCAGAAAAGGTGGACTTCCGCACTTCGGCAGGTTTCCTAAACGGGCGCGTTGAGCGTGAAGCCGTTATGCTGCATGGTAAAGGTCCTCAAGCAGTAGTGACGGACCTGGGCATTCTTGAACCTGATGAAAATGGAGAATTCATCCTAACTGCTCTACACCCCGGTTCAACTATTGAGCAGGCGCGTACAAACACCGGCTGGGATCTTAAAATCGCTCGTGATCTACGCATTACTCCACTTCCGACTGAGGAGGAACTACATATTTTGCGCGAGGACCTCGATCCGCAAGGGATATATTTGAAGGGTGCTGCATGAGAAGATTCTTCCTGAGTCCTGGGGAACCGCGCCTGCGCGCGGGTTGGCGCCTTCTGTTTCAAGGAGTGCTGTGGTTTGCCCTCACTATGGTCTTTGGCCTCATATTGATTGTATTTTATTATATTAAGCCGTCTGATTCATTATCCCTGTTGATCTACCAGTCGATCAGCTTCCTGGCGATTACTACCTCTATTTACCTGGCACGCCGTTATATAGATCGGCGTTCCTTCAGTAGCCTGGGACTTGTTGTAAATAGGCAGGCATTACGCGACGTGCTCGTCGGTATCGCCATTGCGGGGGTGATGATGGGGATAATTTTCGCTGTCGAGTGGAGCGTTGGCTGGCTGAGTTTCGGTGGGTTCACGTGGCAAGTACAATCACCGTTAGAATTCCTGGGCGGGATGCTGGTCATGTTAATTACTTTAATCATCGTAGGCTGGCAGGAAGAACTTCTCTTGCGTGGATACTGGCTGCAGAACCTGTCTGATGGGCTTAACCTCCGTTGGGGCGTGTTGCTCTCATCAGGCTTGTTTGCCATTCTACATTGGAGTAATCCCGGTGCCTCCTGGTTTGCCATTGTGGGACTGGTAGCCGCCGGGTTGTTTTTAGCCTATGGATATGTCCGTACCCACCAGTTGTGGCTGCCCATAGGGCTTCATATCGGATGGAATTTCTTTGAGGGGCCAATATTTGGATTCCAGGTTAGCGGACTTACGGGTCTACCCAAATTGATCAACCAGGTGGTCCAGGGGCCGGTTATCTTTACCGGTGGTTCTTTTGGCCCAGAAGCGGGTCTGGTCCTGCTACCGGGACTGCTTTTAGGAGTAATATTGGTTTATTTGGTTACAAGCAACCGGACAAAGGAGACTGGGGATATGGGATAGGGTAATATTATCTCTATCCCATATGTTTTTTAAAAAATTGAGGTTTAACATGGACTATATTGATTTACGTTCCGATACTGTTACTCACCCGACACCAGCTATGCGCGCAGCTATGGCTGAGGCTCCGGTAGGTGACGATGTTTACGGCGAAGACCCGACGGTCAACCGGCTGCAGGAGATGGCAGCTGAAAAGATGGGTAAACAGGCTGGCTTATTTGTTCCCTCGGGGACGATGGGTAATTTGGCAGCTATATTGGCTCACTGTGGCCGTGGGGACGAGGTCATCCTGGGGAATAAAGCGCACACCTTCCTCTATGAGGCCGGCGGCATCTCTGCTCTCGGCGGTGTCCATTCCTACCAGATTCCGAACCAGCCAGATGGGACATTGGCATTGGAGGATATCCGCTCGGCGATACGCCCCAACGATCCGCACCAGCCTCTTACCCGCCTGATAGCTCTAGAAAACACGCATAACCGCTGTGGTGGGGTGTCATTGACGGCAAGTTATACTCGTGAGGTGGGTGATCTAGCCCATTCGCAAGGGTTAAATGTCCACCTGGATGGTGCCAGAATATT
>CAZPWU010000128.1:0-2413 GCA_964590325.1 uncultured Anaerolineaceae bacterium
CTCAACCCTGTACCCGGGCTGGGCAACCCCGAGACCAATGATGCCTCGGTAGTGGTGTTACTGGATCATGGCCAAAACCACTTTTTGTTTACCGGCGACATCGACGGTACCATAGAAGCAACCGTAGTTGCACGAGGCACGCCGGTCACGGCAGATGTCCTCAAGGTAGCCCACCATGGCAGCAAATACAGCTCCAGTGCCGTATTTCTATCCGCGGTAAACCCAAAAGAAGCGGCGATCTCCGTTGGGAATAATTCCTACGGACATCCAGCCGCTGAAACCATTGCGCGCCTATTAGCCGCCGGAGCCAGGGTCTGGCGCACGGATATCAACGGAACCATCGTCATCACGAGCGATGGGACAACCTATACGGTAGAACCGTCGATCGTTTATATCTACCTGCCTCTGGTGATTAAAAGCACCCCACAGCCAGCACCTACTTTTACGCCGCGACCACCTTACCCGACGCAACTTACTCGCACGCCGCCGCCTGCTACCACATCATCACCATTTCCAACGCCGACAGGAACAGTGATACCTCCAACTGTAACATATACACCCACTTCAACGCCGACATCAACCCCAACACAGGGAGTGGTGACAACGGGGAATGTCGCCATCACCTATATTTACTATAACGGCGCCGGCAGCATGGAACCCGACGAATAGTCGAGATCCGCAATGATGATTACCGCTGTATCCAATTGTACCCCTGGCTCGCTCAGAGATATCGCTGGCCATAATTAAACCTTCCCCAGCTTCATCATGACACCCGGGCTAATTTGCCGGGTCTCTACCTATAGTGATAGTGCCTCTCCCTATTGTATTAACGGGGATGATGGCACGAGCTGTTACCCGATCGACCCGAACGGCAACTGGCCGGGTACCATCACGCCCATCGAGAACGGCCTCTATTGGCTGTATGTGGCTGCGACCGACAATGATCCGCATCAGCAGGACACGCGCATCTTATCCACCTTTGAGATCTCGATGCCTCTGCCCTGAATACCGTCGGTAGGGGGTTTAGGTTTGATTATTCGCCATCCACTCGCGCACCGAGCGGATGTGGTCTTCGTCGTGGAGATAGGCGTTGCAGGCGATGAGCCGCCACGGCACCCAATCGGATGGCATGTCCTTGAATCCCCCGGGGTCGGTCAGGTCCTCCTCGGAAAGCGTTCCCACTGCCTCCAGGAGCTGAGCAGCAAATCGGTTGAACTCCGCCAGGACCTCCTGCAGCTCCCGGCCCCGGCTCTGCTCGAATATCACCCCGTTGCGCTCATCCGGGGGCAGGTTCCATAGCTCGGAGCCCACCAGGGCGTGCGCCTGCGTGACCCCGATCATTTCGTGATAGTACCAGGCGATGTGAGCGAGGATGTCTTTCAGGGACCACTCCCCCGCCACGCCTGGCTCGCTCATCTTTCTTTTAGGGATCTCTGCCAGCAGTGCCTGCCATTGAGTGCGGGCGCTGCGTATCAGCTCCAGAAATTCATCTTTTGTTATGGACTCGTTATCCAATTTTACTCACCCTTTCGATGAATTCATCATCTTCCCAACGCATGCGGATCAGGTCTTCGGGGCCTGTGGCATACCCCGCCAGGCGAATTCCCAGGACTGAATCCTATTTATAATCCCGTAATGAATTATTATACATCCCTATCCTTGAGTCAATCGCAGTTCGTGGTTAGCAGTGAGTCATCACCTGTACATATATGACCGCCGCCAACCCTAACCCCATTGCAGTGGGCATTGCCAGCGGGTGCCGCGGCAGCAGACCCAAGCAAAGGAAGGCGACCGCAGCTTGCAGCAGGGCTAACTGCACCGGGTAAGTGTACCTGGACCGCTCCATCCGCCTCGGACATAGGTGCATCAGCCTGAGCTGCATCAATCGCAGCTTCATAAGCTGCAACATCACCCGGCGGTTAGCCTGGTTCATGCGCTGGTAGATCCTGGCCCACTCGTCCCACTCGTCTTTCATTGGCCTGCTCTTCCTGTTCCTGCATTTCAAGCTTGAGGCGGGCGATCTGCAGCGACGCGTAGCGGTCCCTCTCCGGCAGTTGGGAGAGGATGTAGCGCCATTTAACAGAATTTTCCTATAGAGACAACAAACGTCTCTCTTGACATAATTACCGACCTTTGATACAATACTGTCAATAGAACATTAGTTCTAATTATAACCCTTTTTTTATCGTACACGGTTCCCGAAAACCCCTTCCGTTTGATCCATGAATTAAAAGGCGCCCCGTTGGCTATCCTGATAACGCTGTCGCTGGTCAGGCAGCCCGTCACCAAAGAGTGGCTTGAGCGCACCACCGGCTATACGGACAAGCCCGCCAGCCAGGCCCTGGCTTACCTGACTGAGAACGGTCTGGTGCTGGGCACGCAAGCCGGCTGGCAGCTCGAGACCTGTTCGGAG
>CAZPWU010000128.1:2423-6407 GCA_964590325.1 uncultured Anaerolineaceae bacterium
TAACTCTCTTAATATTGATAAAAAAGAGTTAACTTCTCCTTCTGTCGTAGACTCTGATTTTGCCATGTGGAAAAAAGATTCCGACCCGCCCCTGGACCCCATCAAGATCCTGATGGCAGCCCGAGACCTGTTCGGAGAGCCTATCATGATCGAACCTGACCAGTATCCCCCTGGGAGGCTGCTGGCGTGGATCGCCCAGGCTTACGAATCGCGCCATAACGGCGTGCGCAAGCCGGCCCGCCTGGTCTACAAGCGGCTGAAGCATGGCGATATCCCCGACCGCATCTTCCGCGAATATCCCCTGTCCTACCTGCCCGATGAGTTCTTGGAAATAGCCGGCTTCGGTTACATGCTGGTCGAAGAGGAGGAGGAAGAAATACCCATCGATCCCGAGTTCGCCTACCTCTTCGAAGATAAAACTGACGACAACGCCGATTCGGACGAATCCAGCGACGATGAGGACGGTCACGGAGACCCGGAGGGCTGATGGCGCGCCCCTACAAGAAATTACTGTGCGAATGTGGCCGACCTGCCCGGCACCGGGTCATCGTCCCTGGGCTGACCTCGGACCTGATGGTGAAACACCCCACCACGCTGTTTCTGTGCGACGAGTGCTACCTGCTGGAGCTGATGATGTAGCGATCAATTATTTCCCTGCCAGCGCCTCCGCCAGCGCCCCATACGCCAGCTTCGGTCGATAGGCCTCGTCGAAGATCAGCCCGGAGCCGTAGCCCTGGAAGAACCCCGGGATCCAGGAATACTTGTCGGTGAAGCCCCACATCAGCAGCGCCCGGCAGGCTTTTTCAGCCAGGCAGTTTTGGGCGATGGAACGGTAAATTCGGGCTTGTTGCTCTAATTTTTGCGCTGTAAATGGCTCGTCGAGACGCACATCCAGCTCGGTGATGTGCACGACCAGCCCCAGCTCACCCAGGCGCTGGATGTTGGCGCGCAGGTCCGCGTCCGCCGGGTAGCTGTACTGGCTGATGTGCATTTGCAGCCCTACCCCATGGATCGGCACGCCGCGTTCCTTCATGCCCTTGACCAGGGCGTAGATCGCATCTGACTTGCGGCCCAGCCCTTCCCCGTTGTAGTCGTTGTAGAACAGCAGCGCGTCCGGGTCGGCCTCGTGCGCCCACTTAAAAATCAGGTCCAGGTACTCCGGACCGATGGTGTTGTAAAAGAGCGTCTGGCGCAGCGACCCGTCTTCGTCGATCGCCTCATTGACCACATCCCAGGCGAAGGCATTACCGCGGAAGTGCTTCACCTCACCGGTGATGTGGCTCTGCAGCGCTGCTGACAGGGTTTCTTTAGTCCACTGCCCATTCTGCACCCAATCCGGCAGGGCCTGATGCCACACCAGGCAGTGGCCACGCACGCGCATGGCGTTCTTTTGGGCGAAGTCGACCAGCAGGTCGGCCTGGCGGAAATCGAACTGTCCCTGCGCCGGTTCGACGGCGGCCCATTTCATCGCGTTTTCGGGGACGACCAGGTTAAACTCTTCCCCTAAAACCTCAGCATATTTCGGATCGCTGCGCAGCGGGTCGATGGCGACCGCCGCGCCGATCTCGAAACCGCGTTCTTGAGCCAGATCGCGCAGGGGGGTAGTGGAGGTGGGTATGGGAGATGACACAGGGGTCTCCGTTGGGATAAGGAAAGCAGGGGTAGGTCCAGGGGTCTCTGTTTTCAGCAAGACGCATGAAGACAGAAATGCTGCAAACAGGAGGATGATAAAAAGAGAAAAATAACGCTGCACGCTTTAAATCATAACAGAATATGAGAGATATTGCGGTCGATTATGTCATCCTGAAGCCCATGCGGTCCGAGGCTGGAGGGCCCACCCCTGCTCCTGGCCGGCTTTGGTCCGCGCATGCTGTGCGTGGCTGAAGCTGTCAATGTGTATCGAGATATGCACAATCCTTGACAACTTTGCCGGGTGCATGATAAACTCTTGCAGTCTTTATCTAAACCAACGAAAGGAGGCGCACTTCATGTATAAAATCGTTGTGGTGCTTGTTCAAGATCAAGTTGCATGGGCGCGCCTGGGGATCGAGGTGTAAAGCCGGTCCTCGCCGGGCAGGTCTTCTCAGCCATGGGTGCGCGCATGCCCCGTGGCTTTTGTTTTAAGTCGATCACGGAAAGCCTCGGTTTCTTGCCGAGGCACCATGTCGGGTATAAACCACCCGTCGGGCGTTAACCGCCCCAAGATCCATTTGCCAGCCACGGGATCCGTCCTGTGGCTGGCTTTTTTTGTTAATCCAAATATTCAGGAAATATTAGCCGTGAGCACTTCTACTACAACACCTATCGACGACGGTCGTGACGACCGTGGCGTCGTCTACAAAAAAACAATCGGCACTTACTATGTCCACATCGACGGGCGCGTCCTCCCGTGCTCCCTCTCGTCGCGGCTGCGCAAGCAGTTGATCTACCCTACCGCCGATCCCAATTCCTTGCGTCACGCTGTGCGTGATGTCAAGGCCCTCGAGCATGTCGACCCGGTGGCGGTCGGCGATGTGGTGCGTTTCGTCGACGCGCACGACGGCACGGGGCTGATCGTCGAAGTGCTGCCGCGCCGGAATAAGATGACCCGCCGCACGGCGGTGCCGATGCCCGGCGCGCGCCCGTTCGAGCAGGTGATCGTCTCCAACATCGACCAGGTGGTGCCGGTGTTCGCCGCTGCGGAGCCAGCCCCTAAATGGAACATGCTCGACCGCTACCTGGTCTCAGCCGAGTCACTCGACCTGCCCTCGCTGATCTGCATCACCAAGCTGGACCTGGTGCAGGCGGAGGACGGTTCGATCGATGAGGAGCTGCTTGAGGCAATGGAGGGATACTGCAAGATCGGCTATCCGGTGGTCCTCACCAGCGCGCTGACTGGATATGGTCTCGACGAGCTGAAGCGGGCTCTCTGGGGACGCGTTTCGGTGTTCCTGGGTAAATCGGGGGTGGGCAAGACCGCCCTGCTGAATGCGCTCCAGCCGGGCCTGGGGCTGCGTGTCAAAGAGGTCAACCCCATCACCGGCAAGGGAAAACACACCACCACCCACCTAGAGATGTTCCCCCTGACGTTCGGCAATCCCGGCGCATCCGGTCCGGGAACGGGCGGTGCTATCGTGGATACGCCGGGGATGCGCGAGTTCGGCCTGTGGGACGTTGACGAGGGCGATCTGGCACTGTTCTTCCCGGAGATGCGCCCATTCGTCGGACGCTGCAAGTTCGGTTTGGACTGCCAGCACGACGACGAGCCCGGCTGCGCCATCCGCAAGGCAGTCTCCTCCGGACAGATCAGCCCGCACCGTTATCAGAGCTATATGCGATTGAAAGAGGAAGTATGAAGTTCTTAAAAGACATGGGCTTTAAATGCAGCCATTGTCATTTTTATGTCTCGGCATCGAGCGTTCTGTGCCCGCAGCCCCTCCTGTCCGCAGTGAAGAACCGTAACCACTGCCCATACTGCTTGTGGTCGAGGCATCTTGACTTATACCAGGCAGGGGACCGCCTGGCCGCGTGTAAAGCCAGCATGAAGCCAGTTGGCCTGACCTTAAAGAGGACCAGGAAGAAATATGGGCTGGAGAGCCATGGTGAATTGATGTTAATTCACCTGTGTATGGATTGTGGAAAAGTTTCGATCAACCGCATCGCTGCCGACGATGTTCCGGGGACAGTTTTCGATATTTACGAGAGCTCTTTAGAATTAGACCCTCAAATGAAAATCCTGCTGGGGGAAAGCGGTATACAGGCTTTAGGTGACGCAGATCGGACCGTTGTACATGCTCAGTTGTTTGGGCATTCATCTCCTACCCCTCGGCTCTTCTCCTCTCTCCCGTTTTTAGGATGAGGGTGGACACCCCCTTCCCCTAAAAAATTTACTTCACCGACCCCAGGGGCGGGGTCGGGGGTGGGGCTGAAAACTGGACTTTAAGAACACCCTGGATTGCCTCCATTCGCGGTCAGCAAGGTTTTGATATATAATCTTATTGCAGG